>NZ_WTKX01000010.1:0-130410 GCF_011378755.1 Pseudoalteromonas sp. Z1A2
GCAGTTAGTGTAGTTTTACCGTGGTCAACGTGGCCGATTGTACCAACGTTTACGTGCGGTTTTACGCGTTCAAACTTTTCTTTTGCCATGACGGAACCTATCAGTTTTGTGTATCTAAATTACATATGAAAATAATCCACCAGAGGTAGATTAAGTTAATTTTTTCAAATAGTATTTTCTGACAGATAAAGGAAGTAATCAAGGAGATTCTTAGGACTGGTGCTGATAGGCAGAGTCGAACTGCCGACCTCACCCTTACCAAGGGTGCGCTCTACCAACTGAGCTATATCAGCAACACAAGAACTGGAGCGGGCAGCGGGAATCGAACCCGCATCATCAGCTTGGAAGGCTGAGGTAATAGCCATTATACGATGCCCGCATAAAAATCTGTTCTTAAACTACCTCTAACCGTCAAGAATAAAGTGGTGGAGGGAGCTGGATTCGAACCAGCGAAGGCTGAGCCGTCAGATTTACAGTCTGATCCCTTTGGCCGCTCGGGAACCCCTCCACGATAATTCTCTACTAATTCACTTCCGGTAAAAGGAAAGTGGTGCCGACTAACCGAGTCGAACGGTTGACCTACTGATTACAAGTCAGTTGCTCTACCAGCTGAGCTAAGTCGGCACTGCTTTAGTACGGGGCGAGATATTAGAGTAAGGTTTATTGGGATGCAACAATAAAATTAAAAAAAGTGTAAATTTTTAGTTTAAATGCTCAATATTCACGCGAAAACACGTTTTTTGCACTTTTTTATACTGTTTCGGTTAATTCATACCAATAATTTAAGCCCTTCATTACTAACAATGAATCAAAAATACTTCCTGCAAATTGCTGTTGCAATAGCGAGCCATAGCCACCAGCAAAAATAATTTGTGGTGCTTGTTCTGTTTTTTGAGCCGTTAAATTCAGCTTAGCCTGCTCAATTGCACCGATGGTTGCCACTAAAGCACCATTTTTTAAACCGTTTGGCGTATTTTTACCCAATTCATTAGTAAATGGTGTTTTACCGTCATCAAAAACACGTTGGGTGTTTTGTGTAAGTGATGAGGTCATTAAATCAAGCCCAGGTAAAATCCAGCCGCCTAAATGCTTACCTTCATTATCAAGCACATCAATTGTTGTCGCAGTACCTGCATCAACAACAATGCATGCTTTATGTGGGTATAATGTAAAGCCTGCAATAAGCGCAAGCCACCTGTCGATGCCTAAGTTACCTACGTGCTCGTAAGCGCATACAAGATCTCCAAGCGTTTTGGTTACTTTGGCTTCAAAGCAAGTAATATTATTGCTAGCCGCTTGCGTTAGAATATCGTTTAATAAATCACTGCGCCCTACGCACGCATAAATCACTTCGGTTATTTGCAACCAAGGTAGGTTATTTATATCTGCTGGTTGTGCTTGATCGTTATCCCACAGCACAGCTTTTAGTGATGTATTTCCTACGTCGATCAGTAATCTCATACTTGCGCCTTTCTGAGGGAGACTTCCCCACCATAATAACTTTTTACTTCACCATCTTGGCGAATTCGTATTCCACCTTGTGGGTCAATACCTTCACATATTCCACGCCAGCTTCGGTGCCCTGTATTAAGCTCAACATAATCACCAGCAAATGCATTGAGTGAATTCCATTGCTCATACATATTTTGCAAACCTGTTTGACGATACTGCACTAAACGCTGCTCTAAATGATGAGTAAGCGATGCCACCAGCTGGTTTTTATCTAGCTGTTGGGTATGTTGATTTAAGTCGGTCCACGCTTGGTCTATATGTTGGCTAAAGCTGTCTGGCATTTGTAAGTTGATACCTATACCAATCACAAGCTGACAAGGACCTTGCGGCTGTCCGTCGAGTTCAACTAATACACCTGCAAGCTTTTGCTTATTTATATAAATATCGTTAGGCCATTTAAGCTCTACGTCAATTTGGTATAACGCTTTAATTGCATCATAAACTGCAAGGCCTACTGCAATTGATACACCCATTGCAGCTTGAAGCCCGTCATCTAAACGCCAAAAGTAACTGTAATACAAATTAGCGCCGAATGGGGATTGCCAAACACGGCCGCGTCGGCCGCGCCCTGCTTGCTGCATTTCAGCAACAATAACAGTCCCAGACTCAAGCGCTGTTTTAGCCTGTATACGGCGCATAAGCTCACTGTTGGTCGAATCTATAATAGGGTGTACTTCTACATTGGCCGTATTATCACCTAGCGCTTTGTAGTGTTGATCAATTTGCGTTTTATTTAAAAGGCCCACCTGACTATTCAAACAATAGCCTTTGCCAGTCACTTTAAAAATATCCAAGCCCATTTCTTGTAACGTTTTAATATGTTTACTAACCGCAGCTCGGCTAATCCCTAGCTTTTCACCCAAGGCTTGCCCAGATACAAAGCCTCCTTGGTTGAGTGCATTTAAAATAGCGAGTTTGTTTCCATCAGGTGCTTTCATTGCTCAGGTTCCGCGTTAATATGGCATTCGCTGCACGAATCTATTAAACGTACTTCGTGCTCAAGCATAATGTTGTAGCGCGTATAAACCACTTGCTGAATGTGTTTAATCATTTTTATTAGGTCACTACCTTCACTATTTCCGTGATTAACAAGCACTAGCGCTTGTTGTTCATGCACTTCTACACCGGCCTCGCGGTGCCCTTTTAAACCACTTTGATCGATTAACCAACCTGCTGCGACCTTGTGATGACTTTGCCCATATTCGTAATGAGGTAAATCTGCAAACTGCTTTAATAGCTCAGCTAACTGCTGGTTAGTAATTATTGGGTTTTTAAAAAAACTGCCCGCATTTGGCAATGTATATGGGTTTGGTAATTTACTATTACGCGTTTTTATAACCTGCTCAAACACTGCTTGCGGTGTAATAACATCTAGCTGCTGCAGGGGGCCATAACTTAATACTGGTTGCCACTTTTTTGGAAGCGCTAAGTGTACTTGCGTGATCACCGCTTTATTTTTAAGGGCATGTTTAAATATTGAGTCTCTGTAAGCAAATTCACATTGCTCGTTATTTAATGAATGCATAGTGTTAGTGGTTATATCAAAGTATTCTACCAACTCAATAAATTTAGCTATCTCAACGCCATAAGCACCAATATTTTGTACCGGCGATGCACCCACAGTGCCCGGTATAAGTGCTAGATTTTCAAGCCCGGGTATCTTTTTCTCTAATAAATAACTGACTAGTTGATGCCAGTTTTCGCCTGCAGCAATACTAATTAGTGTGTCGCTCTCACGCTCGGTAATTTTAATACCTTTTAAGGCTATTTTTATAACCGTACCCATGTAGTCATTTAAAAATACGGTATTACTGCCCTCGCCTAGCAAACAAAACGGTGCACTAAAACTTTGCGTTTTAAGTTGCTCAAGCTGAGTAATTTCAACAAAATTTTGGCATTGGCTGTTTAATGCGAATGTATGTAAGGAGTGTAATGAATGCGCCACAAAGCTCTCTAAAAATACCGGTAACTAATCGCAATAGTTTACCTCATCGTCGCAAATGTGGCACTAGATTGTAAAAATCACTCAACCCACCGTGTCAATCGTGATATAAAACCAGCACTTTTTTATTTGTGTTCAGAGTAATGATGAAAATTAAACCTCTTTTTTTAAGCCTCGCTATGGCGGGTATGTGTTCGCAAGCAATGGCTAATGCGATTGACCAAAACTCGTATGCTAACCTTGATGATGTTGTTACTACTCACTTAAACCTTGATTTAGATGTCGACTTTGCCGACAAGCAGTTAGAAGGTTTTGTGGAGCATACTCTTCAGTGGAACAACAGCAAAAGTAGAACTCTGGTACTTGATACCCGCGACTTAGACATTGATAAAGTAATGTACAAAGACCAAAGTGGTAACTGGAAAAAGGCGACTTTTGATTTAGCTAAGCGAGATGACGTTAAAGGTTCAAAGCTTACTATTAAGTTTAAAAACCAAGCTGAAGTAGTTCGTATTTACTACAACAGTCGTCCAGAAGCATCTGGCCTGCAATGGTTAACACCCACGCAAACGGCAAGTAAAACGCATCCATTTATGTACAGCCAATCGCAAGCAATTCATGCACGTAGTTGGATCCCAGTGCAAGATACACCCGCAATGCGTGTAACTTACTCTGCACGAATTCATACACCAAAAGATATACGAGCAGTAATGAGTGCCGACAACAAAGATGCGCTTTATAAAGATGGCGACTACATTTTTGATATGCCACAAGCAATTTCACCTTACCTAATTGCTATTGGTGCAGGTAACTTAGAATTTAAAGCAATGTCGCACCAAACGGGCATATTTGCTGAGCCTACAATTTTAGATGCCTCAGTTGCTGAATTTGACGACACCCAAGCCATGATCGACAAAACAAACGCTATGTACGGCGAATATGCATGGGGTCGCTACGACTTATTAATGCTACCGCCAAGTTTTCCGTTTGGTGGCATGGAAAACCCACGCTTGTCATTTATAACCCCAACGGTTGTTGCCGGTGATAAAAGCTTAGTTAACCTTATTGCCCATGAGCTTGCTCATTCTTGGTCAGGTAACTTAGTAACTAACGCAACGTGGGAAGATTTATGGTTAAACGAAGGTTTTACCTCGTACGTTGAAAACCGCATTATGGAAGAAGTATTTGGTCGTGACCGTGCGGTTATGGAACAAGCACTTGATTCAGCGTCTTTACGCGCACAAATTAAAACAATTGATGCACCAGATACACGCCTTAATTTAAAGCTTAATGGCCGTGACCCAGATGATGCGTTTAGCTCAGTGCCTTACACTAAAGGTCAGTTATTTTTAATCTATCTAGAAAACAAATATGGCCGCGATAAGTTTGACCCGTTCGTAAAAGCCTACTTTAAAGAGTTTTCGTTTAAATCACTTACTACCGCGCAATTTGTTACTTACTTAAAAGCTAACTTAATTGAGAAGTACCCGGGTGTTGTAAGTATGGATAAAGTAAACGAATGGATTTTTGAACCTGGCTTACCAAGTGATGCGCCCAATCCTACTTCTGATGCATTTGATAAAGTAGATACTGCAACAGCAGCATGGCTAAAAGGCGACACAACAGCTGCTCAACTACCAACAGCTGATTGGTCTGTGCATGAGTGGCTACACTTTTTAAATAACTTACCACGCGATTTAAGCATAGAGAAAATGAGCGAGCTTGATAGTGAATTTAATCTAACGCAATCAACGAATGCTGAACGTGCATTTGCTTGGTTTATGCTAGCAGTAGGTAATGGTTATCAACCAATTTATCCTGCGCTTAATAAGCACTTATCAGGTATTGGCCGTCGTAAGTTAATTGTGCCGTTATACAAATCACTTATCACTAACGGTAAAAAAGAGTGGGCTCAAAGCGTGTACTTAAAAGCACGCCCTGGGTATCACCCTCTTGCACAGGGTACTATTGACGCATTATTTGAATAAATAGCGTTAATTAGAAACTAAAAAGGGCCAAATTTGGCCCTTTTGTTTTTCTGTTTTTCACTTTTTTACTTTTTCTAAAAAAGCTTTACGCTCCGTAGCCGTGGCTTGCTGCCACCAAAAATCAAGCATTTGCGGCGCACTTGGCATGCCTTTACCTGTAATTGGTGCTATCGGCTTTATTGGCTGACTAGGACGAGAAGGTCCTGCAGGCATTGTATTTTGCATTGCCGGTTTATTGCTTGCTAGCTGCGTGTTAGAAATAACACTTAAAGGTTTAGCAACAGCGCTACTTTTTGCTTTTAAACTCACTTGAGGGGCTTCTGCAAATACTTTTGCAGATACCGCATTTTCAGCACGATTAAACACTAAGGTATAATCTTTACCTGCTTCAACAGTTACATTTACCCAAAATGGTTCCGACTCTATAACTTCATGCGTGTCATAATCATCTTCATATAAATCGGTGTATTTTAGCCTAAGCTGATAGGTCCCTGGAGCAAGCTCGACATCGTCAATACGACTAAACAAAGAGCTTTCTAGCATTTTATCGCCCACTTGCAGTGGTACAATTTCTTCTGGAAAGTGAATATTCTCAGCATTAGCCGAAAAACTAACTAGTAATGCAACTGCACTACTTATTAAAATTGGTTTAAGCATATTAACTCCTTTATTTGATTTCAGTTTGACACTGCTTTGAAAGTTTGTCATTAGTGAGCTTAAAATTCACAACACTTAATTAGGAACACACTATGAGCCAAGAAACTATTTTTACCAAAATAATTAATCGTGAAATTCCGGCAGATATTATTTACGAAGATGAAAACACTCTCGCATTTAAAGATATAAACCCACAAGCGCCATTTCATGTATTAATTATCCCAAAAAAAGCAATTGCTACTATAAATGATATAAATCCTGAAAACTCACATTTAGTAGGCAACTTATACGTAGCCGCAGCTAAATTAGCTAAGCAACATAATTTTGCTGAGGACGGATACCGCGTAGTTATGAACTGTAACGAACATGGTGGGCAAACTGTTTATCACATACATTTACACATGCTTGCCGGTAAAGAGATGGGGTGGCCACCTTATCAAAATGTAAAAAAAGTAAATTAATTAAAATTTTTCACTAAACTATTCCACTCAACTAATTAGTTACAAATGTTATGGTTTTTCATGGTTATAAATAATAAATAGTTACTTATTTGCAACATTTTATGTTTAAATAATCGTAATATCGTATTTGTTATTGAGTACATCAACGACTTTCTAATACAAAAGGTGTGGAAGTCGTGATAAACTCAGTCAGTCAGCTTTATAAAAGAGTATAAAAACATGAGCAGTTCAGCCTTTTTGTTATTAGATCAAGAGCCAATTAACACTATTGGTATTAACGTTTTAGAACCTTTGTTAAAAACGCAAGGCCTTGACGTAACCACAGGTACTAATATTTTAGACATACCTGAAGGGACTCGACTTTTGTTTATTGAAACATCAAGCAAGGATGCATGGGGAAAACTAAAAGAACAACTAGTAAACCTACGTATTAAATGCGATATCATATTATTTAATCTAGACGAAAACCCTGAACTTGCTAACCGTGCATTGTTGAGCGGTATTCGTGGCGTGTTTTACACAACAGATAACGCCGATGTATTAATGAAAGGTATTCGCTTACTACTTGAAGATCAACTTTGGTATCGCCGCGATATAATGTGTAATGCATTAAATCGTATGCTTCAGTTTAATAAAGATGCCCTGCATAAATTAACTGAAGGTGATATTGAGCCTGTTAAACTCACTAAACGAGAAAAAGCAATAATCTCACTAATGAGTAAAGGTTCGAAGAATAAAGAGATCGCAGAAGATTTAAGTATCAGTCCACACACTGTTAAAACACATTTATATAGCGCATTTAGAAAAACTAAATGTCGTAACCGTATTGAGCTCCTATCTTGGGCACAGCAAAATATTCCTGATGAAATTCGTTAATCAAATATTTAGTTTAAAATTAAAAGCAGACACTTAGGTGTCTGTTTTTGTATGTGTTGCGTACTTATTTAATACTAATTTGCTTACTTAAGTGATCTGTTTTGAAAATTGGTATAAGTGTATACTTTTAATAATATTTGTTTAAAAACTACTTTGCTGGACTATTAATGCTCGACTCTTTCACTCTTTATTTTGCCAGCATCGCCATCATGGTTGTAATGACTTTACTTAACTTTTTGACGTGGCGAACAAACAAACAAATTCCAGGCACATTGCTTTATATTTTCTATCCCATATTGCTATTAGGCTCAGTTATTGGCTTTACTCTTGTTGGTGATACACATAATTTAGTAATTATTAGCGCTGCCAGTAGCATGATGTTTGCCGCATCAATAGTGCATTGTTTATCGCTCAGTCAGTTTTTAAATTATCACGGTATTGGTTTTAAATTACTTTGCTCAGTGACCGTTTTTTGCACTGTAATGCTTGGTTATTACACCTTTTTTGACCCATCTTTGCACGAAAGAGTAATTGCATCCGATATACAACACATAGCAGAAGCCGGTTTTTTACTGTTTATATTTATTAAGTGTGCACGCAAACCCTACCCTAATGGCAGTATTGTATACATAACCATTTTAACGCTTGTTGGTTTAAGCTTTATTGGCCGCTCGTTATTTATGAATAACATTGAACAAAAAAACCTTTTAGTAAACGGCTGGTTTAGCTCTTTGCTATTTTTAAATGGCGTAATTGCGCCCATGTTTTATGCTGCAGGTATGGCGTTATTGTGTAATGAGCGCAGAGAGCAGCATCTCAATAAGTTAGCCGATAAAGCACAAAAAGATTTAGAAATACGCGGGTTATTTTTATCTACTATAAGCCACGAAATTCGCACCCCGCTTAACGGTATTTTGGGCAGTGCTCAACTTGTTATGAACCAAACAAGTGATACTCGCAATAAAGCCTATTGCGAGGCGATTATAAATTCTGCCGAATCTCTTAATTTATTGGTAGATAAAGTACTCGATTATGCAAGTTTGGATCAAAGTGACGAAGCGCTTTACGAAGAAGATGTCGAGTTTAAAACATGGCTTAATAATTTATGCTTATTACTAAGTCCTCTCGCCGAGCAAAAACAGCTCAAGTTTGAACTAATATGTAATATTCCTGAGCAAGCCTGTTATTACTGCGACCAGCAAAAACTTAGGCAAATAATTATTAATTTAGTGGGTAATGCCATTAAGTTTACAGACCACGGAACCGTTAAAATTCAGGTTGATTTAGTTTTAGAAAAGCAACTTGAGCACACTATAAAAATTAGTGTAAAAGATTCAGGGCCAGGTATAGAAAATGATGAGATAGCTTACTTAACAGAGCCCTACGTACAAAGCAGTGCAGGAAAAGAGAAAGGTGGGACCGGCCTTGGTTTAGCTATTACCAGTCGCCTACTTGAAAAGCTCAGTAGCCGACTCGAAATAGCTAGCCAGCTTGGAACCGGCAGTGTATTTAGCTTTACCGTTACTTTTACCTTAGGTGAATTAAGCCTTGTAGAGCAGCGCCATCAAACTAAAGATTACTTAACAGGTCTTGATGTACTACTGGTTGAAGATTTAGATTTAAATCAAAAAATTGCTATAGAATTTATGGCCGACGATGAGCACAAAATTAAGCTCGCAAAAGATGGGAAAAGCGCAATAGAGCTCATGCAAGCTCACCACTTCGATGTTGTTTTGCTTGATATGAACTTACCTGATTTAACAGGCCAAGAAGTACTTAAACGGCTAAAACGCATTGATCATAAAAATCAACGAACGCCAGTACTCGCATTTACTGCAAGCCTTAGCCCTGACGAAGTAAAAGAGTATTTAGAATTAGGTATAAAAGACATTGTAGGTAAGCCTATTAAGCACGAGAAGCTTCGCCAAGCACTTAGCGACTCTCAATCTAATCAAACTGCGAGTATTGCAGTAGAGCTTATTGATACCTTGTATGACAAAACAGCGGCCGAAACACTCACCAGCTCGTTTAGTGAAGATGAAGTGTCGTCGATTTATAATGAGTTTGTGCTTTCGGCGCGTAACAAGCTAATTCGCTGTCAAAAGCTTATTGATCAACAACCAGAGCAATGCATTAAGCTTTTACATCGACAAGCAAGCACTGCTCTGCAACTTGGCTTTAATCGCTATGGTCTTGAGCTTAAAAAAATAGAGCGCCGTTTACTCGATAAAAAACCACACAACGATATGCTTGATGAAGCGTTAGATCTGTGGCAACGAAGCTTAGAGCAATATTTAAAGTTTGTGCGTGGGCAGTTAGAGTAATAGTGAATTAGCTTTAAAAACAGCTAATTATTAGCCTCTTCCATATTTATCATCAAATCGCTCTATGTCGCTTTCATCAAGTACAGCACCGGTTTGCACTTCAATGACTATTAACGGCTCTTTTTGATTATTAGCCAAGTTATGAATTTGTTTTGCGGCGATATAACACGATTGGTCATGCGTTAGCGTATACGCCTGCTCATCAATGCATACATCTGCAATGCCCGAAACCACAACCCAATGTTCAGCGCGATGCTGATGGCGCTGCGTCGAAAGCTTAGCACCGCTGTTAACAGTAATTTTTTTAACTTTAAAGCCAGTACCCTCAACCAAAGTACGGTAATTCCCCCACGGGCGAAAAACCACTTGATGATGGTTAAGTTTATCAGCCTGTGTTGTCGCAATTTGCTTGAGCAACAAAGGCAGAGAATCCAGCTCATTTTGATTTGCGATTAACGTGGCATCATGAGTATGAATAATCGCTAAATTACTCACCCCAAGCGTGGCTATTGTGTGCTCAGCCTCTTTAATAACTAAGTTATTAGTGCTTTCTTGAGCCATATAATTAGTATTTAAACTATTACCGTTTTCATCTTTTTTTGTAAGCGCATCAAGGGATGAAAAACTGCCTACATCACTCCATTTTAAATCAACAGGCATAACAACTACGTTATCGCTTCGCTCTAAAATGGCGTAATCAATTGAATTGCTTGGGCAATGTTCAAGCGCACTGTTGCTTGGGCGGGTAAACCCTAAATCTTTAGTAAATTGTGCGGCTGCGGCGACACTCGTTGCTATTTTTGGCGCAAATCGTTCTAGCTCTTTTAAATAGGCTGCTGGGGTAAATAAAAACATGCCGCTATTCCAGCTATAACCTCCTTGAGCTAAATAACGGTTCGCTGTATCTAAGTCAGGCTTTTCTTTAAATTGAGCGACATCGTAACAACCTGTTCCAGCAATAGCCGCGCCTTGTTTTATATAGCCATAGCCAGTATGTGGCTTTGTAGGTGTAATCGAAAACGTCACTAACTTCCCTTGCTCAGCAAATTTTACAGCTTCTGGGAGCTTAGCTGTTAATGCATCAAAGTTTTCAATATGATGATCGGCAGGCATCACTAGTAGCGGACCAGTAACACCATTTTGTAGTGCGTAGTGCGCCGCTAATCCGATAGCAGGCGCGGTATTTTTACCGTTAGGCTCAAGTAATAATGCACTAGGAGCTAAGCTTGCAACTTGCTCGGCGGCAATAAATCGGTGCTGTTCGTTACACACTAAAATAGCATTATCGAACAACCCATCAGAAACACGCGCCAACGTACTTTGTAGCAATGACGTGTTTTCATTTAGTAGTGGTAAAAATTGTTTAGGCATTGCTTGGCGAGAAAGCGGCCACAAGCGAGAGCCTATGCCACCTGCTAAAATTACAGGAGTGATTAAAGTGTTCATTACGAAATTTGCCGCCAACAAAAAATATCAGCGGCCATTTTAACACTTTATTGGCTCTGCGCTAAATTAACGTGTTTATATTAATGTAAAAGAGTCTGCATCTAAATAGGCAGGAAACGCCGCTTTAAACTCATCCAGTGGTGCTTTTTCAAGTGTTATAGTAACTAGTTGTTCGGTGTCATCTTGCGCTTTAGTCAAGGCATCGCCTTTAAAGTCGTATACCGCTGTACCACCATTGTGCGCGGCACCATTACCATCATCCCCTACGCGATTAACGCCTACTACGTAACACAGGTTTTCCATTGCACGCGCCATAAGTAGCGTATCCCATATGTGGCGGCGTACAGCTGGCCAATTTGCTACGTTTATCATTACATCGTAGTCGTTATTATTACGTTGAAATACCGGAAAGCGGAGGTCGTAACATACCTGCGGTAATAGTTTAAAGCCTTTGATTTCAAAAACTTTGCGCGCTTGCCCTGCTACAACGTAATCGCCCTCACTGCCTAAGCGAAATAAATGGCGTTTGTCGTAATAACTCACCTCTCCGTCGGGTTTTACCCAATAAAACCGATTGGCTTTTTTATTGCCTTGCGCAACCAGTACCGAACCGGCAATAACCGCATTATGTTTATGAGCCTGTGCCTTTAACCAAGTAAGTACTTTACCGCTTTCGGGCTCTGCACAATCTAAATTAATAGCAAAGCCAGTCGAAAATGTTTCGGGCAGTAAAATAAGATCGGGCTGATTAGTAATTGCTTCAAGCTGTTTATTAAACATGGCTAAATTAGCGTCTTTATCAAGCCAGTGAAGCGAGCTTTGCAATGCTGTAATAGTTAAAGTTGACATAATATTTGCGCTGCCTCTATGAGAGTGTTGTCGTTTTTAGCAAAGCATAAACGAATTACTTTATCGGTTGGTGGCTTTTGATAAAACACACTTAACGGAATAGCCGCAACACCTGCTTGCTCTACTAACCAATGGCAAAATTCAACATCGTTTAAATCCGATACATCGCTGTAATCTAACAATAAAAAGTAAGTGCCTTGGCTAGGTAAAATTTTAAAACGGCTGTTACTTAAATGACTCGCTAATAAGTCGCGTTTTTGCTGATAAAACCCGCTTAGCTCATCTATATGCTCACCTTGCTGCTCGAGCATATCGGCAAGCGCATGCTGTGCGGGGGTAAAACTTGAAAACGTAACGTACTGATGAATTTTTCTAAATTCGACAGCTAAATCGGCAGGTGCAATACAGTAACCCATTTTCCAGCCCGTGCTGTGAAACGTTTTACCAAAGCTCGATACAACAAAGCTTTTGGCAAATAATTCATCATCGCGTAATACGCTTAAATGCGGTTGTTCATCAAACGTAATGTGCTCATATACCTCATCGCTTATTACATACAAATTGTGAGTACCAACTAACTCTTTAAGCGCTTTTATATCTTGTGGCTGTAATATTTTACCGCTTGGGTTATGAGGCGTATTTATAATAATTGCACGGGTATTTTTAGTAATTGCTTGGCTTACTACTTGCCAATCAATGGTGTAATTTGGCGCACTTAAAACAATGTGTACCGACTTTCCACCAGCGAGTTCAATTGCCGGTTGGTAAGAGTCATATGCAGGGTCAAATACAATCACTTCATCACTGGGGCGCACAATTGTTTGAATAGCCACAAACAATGCCTCTGTTGCACCCGAGGTAACAGTCACTTGATCAGCTGCGTTTATATCAGCTGCATATTTGCGCTTTGCTAAATCAGCAATTTGTTGCTGTAATCGTGGTACACCACTTGAAGGTGAATATTGATTAACGCCCTGCTGCACATAATAATTTAACTGCGTTTTTAAAAGATCAGGAGCATCAAACTCAGGAAAGCCTTGAGAGAGATTAATTGCCGAAAACTCATTAGCCAACCCGCTCATTTGGCTAAATATACTAACGCCTAAATTTGGTAATTTACTTTCAAACACGTGATGCCCTTAATGATGGTTTTGCGCTTAAAGCGATGCTATCATTGCTTAAAACAGAAGTATAGCCGTCTAAAAACAATTAACTTTACGCTCATTAGTGAGGAATGTATGCAAAACAATACCGCTATTTCACAACTTATTGAAGCCGGAAAATGGGTTAGCCAAAAAGGCTGGGTACCCGCAACAGGCGGAAACTTTTCAGCTCGTACTAGCACTGGCTTTGTTGTTACAGCTAGTGGGCACGATAAAGGCTCACTGACGCAAGAGCATTTTTTGCAATTAGATCATCAAGGCGAGCGCCTAGCAGGAGCTGTAAAACCATCGGCAGAAACACAATTACACCTAAGTTTGTATCAGCTTATACCTGATGCGCAGTGTGTTTTGCATACTCACTCTGTAGCCGCTACCGTACTGTCGCAAATTACCCAAGGGCATCAGCTTGATTTAACAGGCTATGAAATGCAAAAAGCACTGAGCGGCTTTACTTCGCATTTAGAAACGCTGAGCATTCCTATTTTCGATAACGATCAAGATATTGACCGATTAAGCCTACTGGTCAGTGACCATCATTTACATACACCTATAGAGCACGGCGTACTGATACGTGGTCATGGTTTATATGCAGTAGGACGTAATATTGATGAAGTTCGTCGCCACCTAGAAGCCTTAGAGTTTTTATTTCGCTGCGAACTAGAGCGCCTAAAAATAATAGGTATTCAAGCGGGAGTAACTAAATGATTAAAGCCATTTTAACCGACATCGAAGGCACAATAACCCGTATCTCGTTTGTTAAAGAGGTGTTGTTTCCTTACGCAGCAAAACAGTTACCTACCTTTGTACGTGCCGATGCTAATAAGCCAGATGTAGCTGAGCAAATTAGTGCCGTAAAAGCCCTTATCGAAAAGCCAAACGCCGATATTGAAGAGGTCATTAGCACTTTACTTACCTGGATTGATGGAGATAAAAAAATCACTCCACTTAAACAGTTACAAGGCTTAATTTGGCAAACAGGGTATGAACACGGTGATTTTAAGGGTCATTTATACCCAGATGCATTTGATTTTTTACAAGCTCAGTACAACAACGATATAGCTTTATATGTGTACTCGTCAGGGTCAGTAAAAGCGCAGCAGCTACTTTTTAAATACAGTGATTATGGTGACATTCGCAGCTTGTTTACTGACTTTTTTGACACCAAAGTTGGCGCAAAACAAGAGCAAATGGCCTATAACACCATTGTTGAGCTGTTACCGTTTAAAGCAGCAGAAATACTCTTTTTAAGTGATGTAGCCGGCGAGCTTGATGCCGCGCAAGCTGCAGGCTTAAAAACACTACATTTAATTCGTGATGGGCAAGCAAGCACTAAAGCACACCCTTATATTAATAACTTTAGCCAATTTAAATTGGAGCAATTAGTATGAGTCAATTAACAATATATGCTGACAACGATGCAAGCAAAGCACTTGTAAGCACATCAAATGCTGATGATATTACAAAGCAACTAGCTAAAGTAAACGTACGTTTTGAACAATGGCAAGCAAATGCAAATATTAATGAGCACACCACCCACGAGCAAATTATTAGTGCGTACAAAAACGATATAGATCGGTTAAAAACCGAAAATGGCTATCAAACAGTAGACGTTATATCTCTAGCTAAAGGTAATCTTGGCGCATCAGAGCTGCGCAAAAAGTTTTTATTTGAACATACTCATAGTGAAGACGAAGTGCGTTTTTTTGTAAAAGGCCAAGGGCTATTTTGCCTGCATTTAGGCAATAAGGTTTACCAGGTACTTTGCCAACAAGGCGATTTAATTTCAGTGCCTGAACTTACCCCGCATTGGTTTGATATGGGAAGCGACCCTGAGTTTACTGCCATTCGCTTATTTAACAATACAGAAGGCTGGGTAGCAAAAAGCACTGCCTCGTCTATTGCAGAGCAATTTCCGCTATTATCGTAAGTTAGCCATTCAAAACCTTGGTCCACACTGATAAACATAACGTGGACCAAAACATCGCGAAGCTACTTAAGCTTTATGAGATCGCCATTTTCAACCTGACTTTGGTTATAAACACCTGTATCTAACACCCACCCTGTGACCAGTTTTGCCGGCGTTATATCAAATGCAGGGTTATATACATTAGCATTGATGGGCGCCCATAAAGCCTCGCCAAAGCTACCGCTAACTCCGCGCACTTCTTGAGGATTACGTTGCTCTATTTCTATATCATTACCACAAGCGGTGTTGGTATCAAGCGTGGTAATAGGCGCAACGACATAAAATGGAATGTTATGAAAATACGCAAGTACGGCTAAATTATAGGTGCCCACTTTATTAGCAAAATCACCATTGGCAGCAATACGATCAGCCCCTACTACTATTTTATCCACCTTACCTGCAGCCATTAAACTTGCCGCCATATTATCGCAAATTAATGTGTACGGTATTTCCCAGCGCTCAAGCTCAAAGGCCGTTAAGCGGCCGCCTTGTAATAATGGTCGTGTTTCATCAACCCACACATGTACGTTGCCATGTTTTTGCTGCGCTTTGTAAATAACACCCAGTGCAGTACCAATACCAGCGGTTGCAAGCGCCCCTGTATTACAATGAGTTAATATGTTGTCGCCACTATTTATAAGCTCGGCACCACGATTTGCCATTCGTTCACACAGCTCAATATCTTCAATAAACAACCGCTCAGCAGTACTAACAATACCGGCAACATAATCGCTTTGCGTTAAAGCTTTTCGCAATGCCGCCATACAATGCATTAAATTAACCGCCGTTGGACGAGTGGCTTCTAGTTCATTGATTGCTTTTTCAAGCTCACTTTTCACTACCCCTTGCTCAGCTAAATACGCCACTAACAAGCTCGCGCCTAAACCAATAAGTGGGGCTCCACGCACTTTTAAGTTAATGATCAGCTCTTTCATGGTTTCTACATCATGGCACTGATGCCATACCTGCTGGTGAGGTAGTAAATATTGGTCGAGCACACTAAGCGACCCGTTTTCATATTTTAAACTGCTTGCGATTAAGTTTTGCATAATGCTTAAGGTATTAAAAATGCGTAACGTTATTTTACACCACTTTGAATAACTCTCAAGTTAGACTTGTAGACATCTAAACATTTAAAAGTATAGAATGCTTAAAAGCTGATTTTTGAGATTTAAACCATGACTAACTATGTTGCTTTTAATGCACAGCGCGCTATCGATTACGTATCGACATTAATTGAATCTAAACAATGTAATTTTTTTGATTCCGGACAAACCTTATCGGCATATGAGTTTGGTGATGGCAATCTTAATTTAGTATTTAGAATTACTGATGAGCAAAACAATAGTGTTATTTTAAAGCAAGCTCTGCCTTACGCGCGTTGCGTGGGTGAGTCGTGGCCATTAACGCTTGATAGAGCCCGTATAGAAGCACAAGTTTTACTTAACCATGGTGCTATTTGCCCTACTTATACTGCTAATGTTTTACATTATAGTGAAATGCAAGCGCTGACTATTTTAGAAGATTTAGGTAATTTACAAATATTGCGTACTGCACAAAATAATGCAGAGCAATTCCCTAAATTAGCGCAGCACGTAGCGACCTACTTAAGCCACACCGGCTTTTATAATTCAGATTTTTACTTAACCGCGCAAACTAAAAAAGCACTCGTTAGCCAATTTACTAATCCTGAGCTTTGCCAAATCACTGAAGACTTATTTTTTAGCGATCCGTACATTGAGCACGAACGCAATAACTACCCAAAGCAACTACAAAACGAAGTTGACGCAATACAAAAAAACAACGCATTGAAGTTAGAAATAGCAAAACTAAAAGCTAATTTTTTATCTAACCCGCAAACATTACTTCATGGTGATATGCACAGCGGTAGCATTTTTGTTGATTGTAATAATACAAAGATGATTGACCCAGAGTTTGGCTTTTTTGGGCCTATTGGGTTCGATATTGGCTCTTTTATTGGTAATTTACTATTGAATTACTGCGCGCAAGCAGGTCATATTGATGACTTTGTAGCACGTCGCAATTACCAAACACATTTACTTAGCTGTATCGTAGACACCTATAGTTTATTTGAGCAGCAATGGCTTGAATTAATACGCACTAAAACAACAGATGAATCACTAGCGCCAGTAAGCTATGCGCAATACTTTATGAAAAACGTATTGCAAGATGCTGTTGGTTACTGTGGTGCTGAGTTAATTAGGCGCACTATTGGGCTTGCGCACGTAAGCGATATAGATAGTATTAGTGATGACAATGCGCGCCTTACAGTGCAAAAACAAACATTAGCACTAGGCGAGCAACTTATTTTAAATGCACAAACATGCAACAACAAAGAAGCATTCCTTAGTTTATTAATAAGCCAATTAAACTAACAAGCATTAAAAAAGGCGCTATAAGCGCCTTCTAGTTAGTTAAAACTTACTTGTAGTTTTCATAAATTTTATCAAGCGGCTCTGAAAGCCCACTTTCTTGCACTATACGTACATGCTTACGAGCCAACTCTCGTGCACTTGTTACACCGCATGAGTGAGCAATTAAACCGGCTCCGTAATGAATATATTTATTATAGTTAGCTACTCGTTGCGCTTTATCAGCTACATTTAAGCCGCGTTGCAAACGCTCGTTATGCGTAGTGATCCCGGTTGGACAGGTATCTTTATTACATTGCATTGCCTGAATACAGCCCAGTGCAAACATATGACCACGAGCCGATACAACAAAATCAGCACCGAGCGCCAATGCCCAAGCAACCTTTGAAGGTACGATTAATTTACCCGATGCAATAATTTTCACGCGATCTCGAAGCCCGTGCTTTTCAAGCATATTAACTACAAGCGGCAAGCTTTCGCGAAGAGGTAAACCCACCGAATCCATAAGCGGCTGCGGTGCAGCCCCCGTACCACCATCAGCACTATCAATTGTTATAAAATCGGGTGCCGACTCAATGCCACGATGATTTATTTCTGCAAATAACGTTTCTAACCAGGTGTAATCACCAATAACGGCTTTAAAGCCTGTTGGCTTTCCTGTGGTATTACGCACAGTGGCAATCATATCGAGAATATCGGCTGGGTTTTTAATTTCAGGGTGTCCATTTGGGCTAATCGAATCTTGCCCTTCTGGAATACCCCTAATTTTAGCTATTTCGGCGTTAACTTTGCGCCCTGGTAACATACCGCCTTTACCTGGTTTTGCACCTTGGCTCATTTTTAGCTCGAACATTTTAACTTGTTCGTGAGCTGCTATTTCTTTAAGTTTTTCGGTGCTTAAGTTTCCATGCTCGTCTCGGGCACCATATTTAGCTGTACCAATTTGAAATACCAGATCGGCGCCACCTTCAAGGTGGTAAGGGCTTAAGCCCCCTTCACCTGTGTTCATCCAGCAACCCGCTAATTTAGCACCTTTTGATAAAGCGCGCACAGCAGGCTTTGAAAGCGCACCAAAGCTCATGCCCGACACATTAAATAACGAATTAGTGGTGTAAGGTGTTTTACAATACGGACCTAAAGTAACATTACTCGGGTCAAGTGCCTCTTCATCTAAAGTAGGAAAAGCACAGTTCATAAACATAACCGTACCCGTCACTTCTAAGCTTTGTGTTGAACCAAATGCAGCGGTGCGATCGACATCTTTTGCTGCGCGGTAAACCCAACTGCGCTCAGCGCGGTTAAATGGCATTTCTTCTCGATCGAGAGCAAAAAAGTATTGTCTGAAAAATTCACCTTGGCGTTCAAAAAAATATCGAAAGCGGCCAATTACTGGGTAGTTACGCCTAATAGCATGTTTTGTTTGTGTTATATCGCGAAAGTAAAAAATAATAACAGTAAGCACAATTAACCCAAGTGCGATAATAAAAATACTCGCAAATACGTCAATACTAAACATAATGAAATTGCTCATCTAAGGCCCCTTGATGGCTATATTTTTAAATAATACCTATTGCGTAGTATCTGAATATTTTGACGATTGGAGTCGCTAAAATAAACTACATTACTAGGTCTGTGGTATAAAAAAGGTGTTGCGGTCAAAATGACACAACACCTTTGTTTGTTCAAGGTTTATAAGCCCTACAAAGCTAATTTTGCAGCTTAGTTAACTCATTTTTTATATATAAACGTACCTGTGTTTCTAATACTGACAAGGGCACTGAACCATGGCGAAGAACCTGATGATGAAATTCGCGAATATCAAAATTTGGTCCAAGCGCTTGCTCTGCTTCAACACGTAAACGTTTAATAGTTAACTCACCAATTTTGTATGACAGTGCCTGAGCTGGCCAAGATATATAACGGTCAGTTTCTGTTTTAACATTATGCAGCGAAAGCGCGGTGTTCTCGCTCATAAAGTTCATAGCTCGCTCGCGGCTCCAGCCATACATGTGCATCCCTGTATCAACAACCAAACGTGCTGCTCGCCACATTTCATAAGTTAAGCGACCAAAACGGCTATATGGGTCTTGATAAAAGCCTGCCTCTAAACCTAAATATTCAGAGTAAAGCCCCCAACCTTCGCCAAATGCCGAAAGGTAAGCATCACGACGATAGCTCGGCAAATTTTCAAGCTCTGCATTAAGTGATATTTGTAAATGATGACCTGGCACTGCTTCGTGCAACGTTAATGCTTCTAAAACATACAGAGGGCGCTTATCTAAAGCGTAAGTATTTACCCAGTAGTATCCAGCTTCATCATCTCGATTAGAGCCAGAATACCGACCTGTTGTGTATTTAGGGGCAATACTTGCGGGTACCGGTGCCACGCCATAAGGTTTACGCGGTAAGGTATGAAATAACTTAGGCAGCTGTGCATCCATTTTTTTAGCAATGTAAGATGCTTCTTTTAAAAGTTGCTCAGGTGTTGTTGCGTAAAACTGTGGGTCGGTACGTAAAAAGTGAATAAACTCAGCAAATGAGCCTTTAAAACCAACTTCTTTTATTACAGCTTCCATTTCACCTCGAATGCGAGCAACTTCTTTTAAGCCTAGCTCGTGGATCTCTTTTGGTGTCATGTCGGTAGTGGTGTAATGCTTAGCACGATTTTTATAAAAAGCTTTGCCATTAGGGGTTTCTGAAATACCAATACTTGTGCGGGCGCCCGGTTGGTATTGCTCAGTAAAAAACGTTAAGTAGCCTTTATATGCTGGTATTACTTTATTTTTTAAAACAACTTTAGCTCGCTGTTGAAGTGCATAAAAGTCACTCTCACTTAAACTGGCAGTGTTAGCTAAAAACGGTTTATAAAATTCTGATTGAGTTACATCATCAACAATATAAGTACTTATGGAGTCTTCGTATCCTTCTAAAACTGCTTTTGGTTGGGTGAGACCTGTTTCGAGCCCTTTTTTCATCCAATATATATTTTGCTCAAAAAAGCGGGGGATTTGTGCTAAACGTGCAAGGTATGTCTCTAAATCTTGCTCTTTTTTATATTGAGAACTGTTAACGATGTACGACAGACCGGAGTGAAAACCATACTCAGATGTAAGCGGCATGTAATGCGCATTAAACACATATTCATCAACGCTATTTTGCACCTGAGCACGAATAATACTTAAGTTAATTTGATTTTCGTCACTAAGCTTAGTTGCATCTACGGCATCTAAGTCTGCTAATAATTGAGTATTACTTTTGTACTGCTTTGCTAAAAATTCTGGCGATAAATTGGCAAGCAAATAGCCATCAACCCCTTTTGAACTGCTATAAGGGTTTATACTTTCTCTATATTGAACAATAGATTGTGCTACTTGAGTAAACTGTTCATCCGCATTGGGTGTGGTTATTTGACATGCACTTAACGAACATAAAGCAGTTATGCCAAGAAGCGTTTGGCGAAGCGTTTTTGGTAAAAAAAGATTCATTATTATTTAACTTGATGATGCAATAGATTGCATAAAACTATCGTAGGCTAAAGAAATAGCAAGTAAATGAGACAAACTAGCATGTTGAAATAATGCTACATACGTTAACAGAAGTAAAAACCAGCCGAATTGATGAGAAAAACAGCGATTGGGCTGCTAAAGTAAAATTTAAGTTCCCTAACTATCGTTTTTGCTTTTAAATAGCGCGGATAATGATTACTGTATAAAAAAATAATAAAAAGCTCGGACGCATAACCGCCTCATGGAATGAGATATTTTAAAATTTGCACTTATGCGTACTTAGTTGGTATTTAAAATGATGTTCCATGATTCCATGGCTATTGCACAAGAGAAGATGACTAAAGTGTGTGTGTTTTTAGAGCGCTATGCACTTTCTCCTACGCCGCTCAATTATCAAGTTGTTTATACCTATACTAGCCAAACTAACCTTGAGCTGAACAAAGCCTTAGACCGCGCTATTGCGGTTGAAGATAATATAGACAGTGTTTTAATTGAACAGCTCCATGCTGAATTTTTAAATACCGGTCACACAGAGCAAGTCAACATGATTCAAAATGTTGATGGTGTTATAAGTTCACTTTCTCAAAACTCTCAAGCTACTGAAAAACAGATAATTCGCTTTGCGGGTCAGGTGAGCGAATGCGTACATTCACTAGATGAGAACAACATAGAACAAAGCCGTCAAGCGCTTGAAGTACTTCATAATCAAACCGCCGAATTACTAAATCAACACAAGCAATTTAAGCAAGAACTAAGTAAAGCCAAACAACTACACGAAAAAACAAAAAAGCAGCTAAATCAACTTCGTAAACAACATATTATTGATAGCCAAACAGGGCTT
This sequence comes from Pseudoalteromonas sp. Z1A2, assembly GCF_011378755.1. NCBI lineage: Bacteria > Pseudomonadati > Pseudomonadota > Gammaproteobacteria > Alteromonadales > Pseudoalteromonadaceae > Pseudoalteromonas > Pseudoalteromonas sp. Z1A2. The sequence goes on from NZ_WTKX01000010.1 coordinate 21,925, forward strand.
TATAAACGCCATTATTTAACGCAACAAACTCAAGTATGGACTAATCAAAAAAAGTCTATTTGCGCCATTGCGATTCAAATAGATAACCTTGATCACTTTACTGAAAATTACGGTGATATAATTGGTGAAGTTATTTTGAATAAAGTAGCTAAACAAGTGCAAAAATATGTTTTTCAAAGTGGCTTGCCTGGCCGCACAGCTAAAGATCAATTTACTGTTTTACTCGCCGATATAGACCCAGAAACAGCCAATGTTATAGCTGAAAAAGTCCGAAATGGAGTCGAAAAGCTTCGCTTTGTTAGTTCAAAAACAGGGATTAAGTTACCTAGTATTGGCTTATCTCTAGGAATTGCTCAACATCTACAAGAAGATGATTTTAACCAGTTAGCTAAAAAAGCGTCTCATGCGGCTTTTAAAGCGCGGTCATTAGGGCAAAGTAGCTACACTGCAGGGCAATAAATTACCTGATAAATCATATTCAAATTGCACCTACTGCGTACAATAAAGTACACTAACCTCTATTGTCACGATAGAGATTAGTCATGAACGAAACCGAACAAAAGACCACGCATTTTGGTTATAAAACAGTAGCCGAGGGCGATAAAGCTTCTATGGTTGCTGATGTATTTCACTCAGTAGCTGCAAAATACGATGTAATGAATGATTTAATGTCTTTTGGTGTGCATCGTTTATGGAAACGTCAAACTATTGCAAGCTCAGGTGTTCGTAAAGGCCATCATGTACTCGATTTAGCCGGCGGCACTGGCGACTTAACGGCAAAATTTAGTCAACTAGTTGGCGAGACCGGTCAAGTTGTTTTGGGCGATATAAATTCATCTATGCTTAAGGTTGGTCGTGAAAAACTACACAATCTTGGCTTAGTAGGCAATATTGACTACGTACAAATGAATGCTGAAATGCTGCCATTTCCAGATAATAGCTTTGATGTGATCACTATTGCCTTTGGCTTACGTAACGTTACCGATAAAGACAAAGCATTACGCTCTATGTACCGTATTTTAAAGCCAGGTGGCAGATTACTTGTTTTAGAGTTTTCAAAACCAGAGCATGACGTACTTAGTAAAGCTTACGATTTTTACTCATTTAATTTATTGCCAACAATGGGTAAGCTAGTTGCTAACGACAGTGAATCGTACAAGTATTTAGCTGAGTCTATTCGTATGCATCCAGATCAAGACACATTAAAAGCGATGATGGAAGATGCGGGCTTTGAACAAACAACATACCAAAACCTCACAGGCGGAATTGTTGCACTGCATCGTGGTTTTAAATATTAAGGCTAGCAGTTATGGCGCTTGAAAAAATAACAAAAAGCAATAATGGTGCAATGTCATCTGAGTTTTTTATGTTACCTAATTTTGTACTTTCGCTTATTGAGCGTGTACTAAATCAAGCGCTTAGCCTTGACCCACAATTATCTCAAAAGCTAAACGCCGTTAAACATAAGCGCTTAGTGGTTGAAATAAGAGATTGGCAACAAAGCATCCAACTCGTTTATAGTGCTGATCAATTACACTTATACAGTGCCCAAAGTAACGAAAACGCAGATTGTATGATCAGCGCAGATATAGAAACACTTTTAGCGCTCAAAAACCCTGCAATGCTTACCCAATTAATTCGCCAAGATAAGCTCGACTTACAAGGCGATTTAAATATTGCGCAAACTTATAGCAATGCATTTTCAGGTATTGATATTGATTGGCCTGAACAACTTTCTAAATACATTGGCGATACCCCCGCTCAGCAGTTATATCTACACCTAAAAGAACTAAAACAAAAGAGCAGCAAAACCAATACTAAAATAAGTACCATGCTTACAAGTTTATGCCAAGATGAGCTCGCAATTACTATTCATCCATTAGAACTTGAGCAATTTAAACAAAAAAATAGAGAACTCAAAGGACAAGTCGCTGCCGTTGAGCAACGCATTAACGCCCTCTTAAATTCTTTTTTACCTTCAAACACCCGCTAAGGATTTTTTGTGTCGACTGCACGTTTGTATAACATCACCAAAACGTTACTTAGCTATGGACTAGACGAGCTAATTCCAAAGCATAAAGTGCCTTGGTTTGGTAAAATAGCCCGTGGCAGTTTATTTTGGCTGCGTAATCAGCACAAAGAAAAACCTGCGGGGCTACGTTTACGTTTAGCATTGCAAGAGCTGGGTCCTGTTTGGATCAAATTTGGTCAAATGCTCTCTACTCGTCGTGATTTACTCCCTCATGATATCGCTTTAGAGCTTGCGTTTTTGCAAGATCAAGTTCAACCATTTGAAGGCGAACTTGCACAAAAAATAATAGAAAAAGCGCTCGAAATTAACGATATAAGTGAATTATTTAGTGAGTTTTCACAAACTCCACTGGCCTCTGCATCTATAGCGCAAGTACATACAGCAAAACTTATTGATGAGCAGAGTATTGAGCAAGATGTCGTAATTAAGGTTATTAGACCCAATATTTATGAGCAAATTAATGCCGATTTAGCGCTAATGGAAAAGCTCGCAAAGGTACTTGCAAAAGTACATAACGAATCAAAACGCCTGCGTCCTGTAGAAGTAGTTAAAGAATATAAGAAAACACTCCTAGACGAGCTCGACTTAATGCGAGAAGGTGCCAACGGCATTCAACTAAAACGCAATTTTGAAGGCTCTGATTCATTATACATCCCTGCAGTTTACAGTGATTACAGCCGTAGCAATGTGCTGGTGATGGAGCGTATTTACGGCATACCCGTCTCTGATACCGATGCACTTATGGCGCAAAACACTAATATGAAATTACTTGCTGAGCGTGGCGTAGAAGTGTTTTTTACGCAGGTGTTTAGAGACAGTTTTTTTCATGCCGACATGCATCCGGGTAATATTTTCGTCTCTCGAGAGCACCCTGAAAACCCAATGTATATCGGTATTGATTGCGGTATTGTTGGTACGTTAAGCAAAGAAGATAAACGCTATTTAGCTGAAAACTTTATCGCCTTTTTTAATCGTGATTATCGCCAAGTTGCACAACTACACGTTGATTCTGGTTGGGTACCACCAGATACTAGCATTGAAGAATTTGAATTTGCGATTCGCACAGTTTGCGAGCCTATATTTAATAAACCTTTGGCTGAAATTTCATTTGGGCACGTACTCGTAAATCTATTTAATACTGCACGTCGTTTTAACATGCAGGTACAGCCGCAATTAGTATTACTACAAAAAACTTTATTATACGTTGAAGGATTGGGGCGTCAGCTATACCCACAACTCGACTTATGGAAAACAGCTAAACCCTTTTTAGAAGACTGGGTAAAGCAACAAGTTGGGCCGCTATCAGTACTGAAGCAAATGTATGCTAACTTGCCATTTTGGGCTGAAAAAATGCCCGAGTTACCGGATCTAATTTACCAAAATTTAAAGCGTGCACCACACATTCAACCGCAAGAACAAAAGGTATCTCATAAACCTTTAATATTGAGTTTATTTGGTAGTGCTACAATGATTATGGCAACACTTTGTTATTTACAGCACGATTTAATAGCTGCAAGTCTTGCAATAAGCTTATCGGCTATTAGCTTTATAGCGGCATGGCGCAGCGCATAAACTGGGTGCTATTTGCGCTAGTGAGCGTATAATTAGTATTTAAAATAAACATTTAACCGTTTTATATATTGGAGAAAACCATGGGTTTTGGTGGTATTAGTATTTGGCAATTATTAATTGTTTTAGCGATCATAGTTTTACTTTTTGGCACAAAAAAACTACGCGGTATGGGTGGCGATATTGGGGGCGCTGTAAAGGGCTTCAAAAAAGCAATGTCAGATGATCAAATGAGCGAGAAAGAGAAATCCGAGCAAATTCAACAATCAGAAAAAAACACTGCTGACAACTCAACCGATACTGAAAAAAACAAAGATAACAATAAGGTTTAATTAGTATGGGCATGTGGGAACTTGTTGTTATTTTTATTGTTGGTTTAGTGGTGCTCGGCCCTGAGCGCTTACCTGTTGCGATTAGAACAGTGAGTAAATGGGTTAAAACCGCTAAATCACTTGCCAACTCAGTAAAAGCCGAAGTAAGTGAAGAGCTTCGCATCCATGAGCTGCACGAAAACCTTAAAAAAGCAGAACAGCAAGAATTAAAAGATTTAAGCCCTGAGTTACAAAGCTCACTAACAGAGCTACAAAAAGCGGCTGAATCAGTTACTCACAGCTACAAAAAACAACAATCTGATACATCAAATAACCAACAACTTGATGAGAAAAAGTGAAATTTATTTCTCACTTTGTGGTCAACTTACTACATGGTATAAAAAATAATGGCTGAGGAAGTAAAATCAGGGTTTGTAGCTCATTTAATTGAGTTGCGTGATCGGCTAATAAAAGCGCTACTAAGCATTTTTGTTATTTTTATTGCCATAGTATATTTTGCAAATGATATTTATGCTTTTGTTGCACAGCCGTTAGTCTCGCATTTGCCAAGTACGGCAACCATGATTGCAACCGATGTAACAGCTCCCTTTTTTGCACCTTTCAAACTTACTTTATTTGTCGCTTTATTTGCGTCGATTCCATGGATATTGCATCAAGTTTGGGGGTTTATAGCGCCGGGTTTATATCAGCACGAAAAGAAAATGCTCATGCCTATTCTCGCCTCAAGTATAATATTATTTTATGGCGGCATAGCCTTTTGTTACTTTGTAGTTCTGCCAATTATTTTAGGGTTTTTTACAAGTACCGGTCCCGAAATGATGACCCTTGCACCTGACATAAGTAGTTATCTAGGATTTGTATTAAAGTTGTTTTTTGCATTTGGCGTCGCTTTCGAAATTCCAGTGGCTATTATGTTGCTATGCTGGAGTGGTGCAACAACAACAAAAAGCTTAAAAGAAAAGCGCCCTTATATCGTAGTGGGTGTTTTTGTAGTCGCGATGTTTTTAACACCGCCTGATGTATTATCACAAACATTGTTAGCATTTCCGATGCTTCTTCTGTTTGAGCTAGGTCTAATTTTAGCAAAGTTTTATACCGCTAAACCACAAAAAGAATCTGAGGAATAAAATGAAAAAACAACTACTCTCACTATTGGTTTTATTAAGCGCACCGACTTTTGCTGCGCAAACAGAGTTTAATACTCAAGCGTTACAAGCATGTAGCTTTATTGAAAACGATTTTAACCGCTTACTTTGTTACGATAATACCATCGCGGGTAAGTCACTGGTTAAGCCATCAGTAACAAAAACGCTCACACCACCAACAGCTAATAATGTGCCTCAGGCAGTAGCCACAACACCAACAGAAGTAAAAACAACAGCTGATGAATTTGGGTTAGAGTACAAAAAATCACAGACAGAAAAAGACGCTGAAATTAAAGCGATGGTTGCTTCAGTTGAAGAAGCTGCTTACGGCGAGTTAATTATTTCGCTAGATAACGGTCAACAATGGCGTCAAATTGGCTCTGACAGCATGCGCTTGAAAAAGAACGATACGATTGTAATTAGCCGTGGTGTTTTTAACTCATTTTTACTTAAAATTGACGGTGAAAACCGCTCTATTCGCGTTAAACGTACTAAGTAATGTCATATACATTAATTGATGCTGGAGTTAACTTAACTAATCATCAATTTGATGAGCAGCATCACGATGTAATTACCCGTGCCAATGAAGCGGGTGTTACAAATATGCTTATTATTGGTTGTGATATTGCAAGCAGTCAGCAATCACTTGAACTTGCAACAAAGCATCTTCAGTATTCTACGGCGGGTATCCACCCACATGATGCAAAATCAGCCACTAATGAACTAGAAGCACAACTAACTGTACTTGCAAATAATAAGCATGTTATTGCTATTGGTGAATGTGGCCTTGATTATAACCGCGACTTTTCGCCTCGCGATGTACAGCGTAGTGTTTTTAGGCGCCAATTAGCACTTGCAGAGAAATTAGATTTACCTGTTTACTTGCATGAACGTGATGCAAGTGACGACATGCTAAGTATTTTAAAAGAGTTTAGTATTCGCGGTGTACTCCACTGCTTTACGGGTAACTCAGCAGCTCTAAAGCAATATTTAGATTTAGGTCTATATATTGGTATAACGGGTTGGGTATGTGATGAAAGGCGTGGAAAAGATTTACAACAGCTAGTGCCTAGCATTCCTCTAGATCGATTATTAATAGAAACTGATGCACCATTTTTAATTCCACGAACAGTTAAACCAAAACCTAAATCACGTAAAAATGAACCTGCCCTGCTTCCTTATATCTGTCAAACGGTTGCACAACTTTATCAAATAGATGAAGAAGTTGTGGCCCGTAAAACTACAGAAAACTTTCACCGTGTTTTTGGTTTAGAAGATCGTTAATGGCCTATGCAAAGGCACTTTTAAGCCTATTAGTATTCCTTTGCACTTTTTGCTGTTTCGCAAACCCAGTAATAATAAAACACGATTTTAACTCTCAAAACATTAATAACCTGTATTACTCTTTTGAACCAACGTCGCTATTAAGTGCACAACAAAGTAGCCATATACAGTGGCAAAAAAACACAGCAAAACCCCTTAATTTAGGACTAGAGCAGCGTCCTGTATGGATAAAATTTAAAATAAAAAATACACTTAGTTATAATACTGAGCAAATATTGTCACTAAACAATCCTTTGCTAAACGACGTTCAAGTATATCAATTACATAACTCGCAATTACTTTCTTATACTCAAATTGGTGGTGCCTACCCCTTATATAAGCGCACAATTAAAAGTGAATCTTTATTAGTTAAACTGCTCAGCCCTGCAAATAGCGAAACGCTTATTATAATGAAAGTGGCGAATAGTTCAGGCTTGCGAGTCCCTTTAACACTGTGGCAACCAGAAGCTTATTTGGCACACAAAGGAAAAATCAATTTACTCTATGGCTTATTGATTGGTTTTATATTTTCTTTGGGTGTGAGTTGCATAGTTTTATATGGTTTTTCACGTAAAGGTTATTTTGTTTATGCTGGGGTTATATCTCTCACATTAGGTAGTGTATTAGCCTACCTTTGTGGTTTTGGCTTAAGGTACGTTCATCCTAATTTGCCTGCATTACAGCAAGTTATGACCCCTATATTACTTATGCTTATCACTTTATTGTTTTTGCCTTTGCAGAAGCAAGTTTGCCATCCCAGGCCCTCTCTTCTGCTAACTATTCAAAAAGTTGTAGTTAACGCTTTAGCCATTTCGTTATTATTTATTTGGCTACTTCCAAACAACATAGTTACATTATTTTGTTTAATCACTACTCCAATCGTTTTAGGCTTTTATATTGTAACTACGTTTATGTGCGTGCGTTTAACGCCTTCTAAACCAAACAAAGCACTATTACTTGTATTGGTTTTTTTCTTGGTGGTAATGCTTTATTTTACTGTTGCAGTAATGGGCCTATACGCCTTTGACAGAAGTACGCTCGCATTTGTATTTGCATGCTTTTTTGGCTGCACTTTTTGCTTATGCTACAGCGTAATGAAGTTATTTATTTTACAACGCGATGAAGAAGTGATTGCTCAACAAACCTTGATTGCTGAAAACACAGCACAAGATACACTACTTAAAGAGCGCTTAAAATTACAAGAAAAAACTCGCCAAGAACTTGAATCTCAGGTGGACGAGCGCACCTTTGAATTACAAGTGACGCTTAGAGAGCTTGAAGAAAAAAACCGCTCACTTGAGTTACTAAATACTGAAGACGCATTGACTGGAATAAAAAACAGACGCTTTTTTGATAAAAAACTGGTAATGGAGCTTCGTCGCTCTCGTCGAGAACAAACGCCGCTTAGCATTGTTATGCTTGATATAGATCGATTTAAAAATATCAACGACACGTACGGCCATATCATTGGCGATCAAGTTATTAAAGCAGTGTCTGACCTTATAAAAGACCATTTAAAACGACCACTCGATGAAGTTGCCCGTTATGGCGGTGAAGAATTTGTTGTGCTATTACCTAATACCCCTAGTGAAGGCGCACAAGACATAGCTGAAAAAATACGAGCTGATATCTCAGTAAGTACAGTAACGGTTGCCAATAATGATATTCAATTTACTATTAGCGCTGGTGTATACACCAGTATTGCTGACGATGTTAGCAACCCTCAAATTTTTACTGAGTGCGCCGACAAAGCACTTTATTACGCAAAGCAGCATGGCCGTAATCAAGTAATTACTTTTCCATTACCACAGTAGGAGCATATTAACATGGCCCAATCAGGATTAGACCTTTTCCCATATACTCGCATGCGCAGAATGCGCCGCAGCGACTTTTCTCGCCGCTTAATGGCTGAAAACCAGCTTAGCGTAAATGATTTAATTTACCCTGTATTTGTACTTGATGGTAAAAATCGCCGCGAGGTAATTGAATCAATGCCTGGTATTGAGCGGCTATCAATTGATTTACTGCTTGTTGAAGCAAAAGAACTCGTTGAACTTGGCGTACCTGCCGTTGCTATTTTTCCAGTAACGCCTGCGGATAAAAAATCATTATTTGCCGAAGAAGCATATAACGATGATGGCTTAGCACAACGCACCGTAAGAGCGTTAAAAGAAGCTTTTCCTGAGTTGGGTGTGATTACTGATGTAGCACTTGACCCTTTCACTACGCATGGCCAAGACGGTATTATTGATGATTCAGGTTATGTTATTAATGATGTCACTACTGAAATTTTAGTTAAACAAGCACTTTCCCATGCAGAAGCTGGTGCTGATGTTGTTGCCCCTTCTGATATGATGGATGGTCGTATTGGCGCTATTCGCGAAGCACTTGAAGCTGATGGGTTTATTCATACTCGAATTATGGCCTACTCAGCTAAATACGCATCTAGCTACTATGGCCCATTTAGAGATGCTGTAGGCTCTGCTGGTAACTTAAAAGGTGCTGATAAAAAAACTTACCAAATGGATCCAGCAAACTCTGATGAAGCAATACGTGAAGTCGCATTAGACTTACAAGAAGGCGCTGATATGGTTATGGTAAAGCCCGGTATGCCTTATTTAGATATTGTACGGCGTGTTAAAGACGAATTTGGTGTACCTACTTTCGCATATCAGGTAAGTGGCGAGTATGCAATGCACAAAGCAGCAATTGATAACGGTTGGTTAAGTGAAGAGGCTACAATAATGGAATCTTTACTTGCATTTAAGCGTGCAGGAGCCGATGGAATATTAACCTACTTTGCTAAGCAAGCCGCAAAATATCTAGCTAAAAAGTAATTTTTTATTAAAAGGCGGTTAAACCGCCTTTTGTTTACATTCATTTACATTTTTGTATTATTTTCGTCATATTTATTCTCTAAACTGGTGTCCCATTTTGGGATTAATACACGGGAATAATAAAAAAATGTTTAAAACAAAAATAACACCACTCGCACTTGTTATAGCAAGTCTCAGTGCACCAGCATCCGCTGATCTAATCATTTCAGAATATATAGAGGGAAGCAGTAATAATAAAGCAATCGAGCTTTATAATAATGCTGATACGGAGCTTTCTCTTGAAGGTTATACTTTAGGACTCTATTCAAATGGTAGCAGTTCGATTGGCAACTCGATTGATTTAACCGGAACATTGGCCGCCAATACCACCTACATTATTTCAAACCCCAGTGCAGCAGCTGCAATACTTGATATTGCAGATGAAACCAGCACAGTAACCTACTATAACGGTGATGATGCCCTTGTTTTAACTAAAGACGGTGTAATTGTTGATAGTTTTGGTCAAGTTGGTGTTGATCCGGGTTCAGAGTGGTCTGAAGGGGGTGTAACTACGGTTAACAAAACGCTGCGAAGAAAAGATAGCATTACCACAGGCCGAACTGACTCGACAGCCATTTTTGATCCTAGCGAAGAGTGGGAACAGTTTGATATTGACACCTTTGATGGATTAGGTTCACACACAGGAAACGGCGGTACCGCTCCTGTGCCAGACCCTGAGCCAGAACCACTTGAACCACTTGTTTGTGGTGCAGAAAAAACACTAATAAATGCTATTCAAGGTGACGGCTCTGCTAGCCCACTTGTAGGTACATTAGTAGAGCTTGAAGGTGTTGTAAGCGCCGATTTTCAAGGTGATGAACAATTAAAAGGCTTTTTTGTTAGCTCACTGGCTGCTGATATAGATGCAAATCCACTTACCTCTGAAGGTGTATTTGTATATTTTGCAGATACTGACGTGAATGTAGGCGACCATGTACGTATACAAGGTACTGTTGAAGAGTATTTTGATGCAACACAAATTGGCAGTGTTAGCCAAGTTGCAGTGTGTGGCACTGGTTTAGCTGCAGCAGCTACAAAAATCACTTTACCTTTAGCTAATACAACTGATTTAGAAGCTTTTGAAGGTATGTTAGTCACATTAGAGCAACCATTAGTAGTGACTAATAACTTTGGTCTTGGTCGATATGGTGAAGTTGAATTAGCAACAGAGCGCTTGTACCAAGGTACTCAGGTTGCGTTACCTGGCGATGCTGCTAATGCAGTTGAAACTGAAAATCTACTTAAAAAGATTTTAATAGATGATGGCTCTACAGTACAAAACTTAGACCCTACAGCTTATCCAACTCCAGGCTTGTCGGCAGAAAATACATTACGAACTGGCGATACTGTTAATACTGTTACAGGGGCACTTGCTTATAGCTTCGGTCTTTACCGAATTCACCCAACTTTAGCGCCTTCGTTTATTGCAACAAATGCACGTGAAGATGCGCCTGAACTTAATGCTGAAGCAGATTTACGTGTAGCTAGCTTTAACGTACTTAATTACTTCAATGGTGATGGCCAAGGCGGAGGGTTCCCTACATCTCGAGGTGCAGATACTGAAGCTGAATTTATTCGTCAAGAAGCTAAAATTGTAAGTGCTATTAGCGCTATTGAGGCCGATGTTGTTGGTTTAATGGAAATTGAGAATGATGGCTTTGGCGAATTTAGTGCAATTGCTAGCTTAGTAGATGCATTAAATGATGCAGATAGTGCTAACAACTATGCATTTGTTGATTTTAACGTAGATCAAATTGGTACCGATGCAATTACTACCGCACTTATCTATCGTGCTAACAAAGTAGAAGAAGTAGGCACTGCAGCCATTACAACTGAGGCTCCATTTGATTTTAGTAACCGTGCTCCAATTGCACAAAGCTTTAAATCAATAGAAACTGATGAAGTATTTACTGTTGCTGTGTCACATCTTAAATCTAAAAGCTGTGGTAGTGCTTCTGGAAATAATGCAGATTTAGCTGATGGCCAAGGCTGTTGGAATGAAATACGCACGCAAGGTGCTAATGCATTCGCAGATTGGCTTGATAGCAAACCAACCGGTGTTGATGACGAAGATACTATTTTAGTCGGCGATATGAATGCTTACGCAATGGAAGATCCAATACGTGCATTTGCTGATAAAGGCTACAAAAATGTAGTTGCTGAAATTGATGGTGATACACTTGGTTATTCTTATAGCTTTTCTGGTCGTGCAGGAAGTTTAGACCATGCAGTAGCTACACAATCATTACTTAGCAAAGTTGTCGCTGCAACAGATTGGCATATCAACGCAGATGAACCTATTTCACTTGATTACAATGTAGAGTTTAAAAGCGAAGGTCAACAATCTAGCTTGTACTCTGAAAGTGCATACCGCGCATCAGACCATGACCCTGTGATTATTGACATTAAATCTGAAATTACTTTAACGCCTGAAGAGCAAACACCTGTAATTGCAGCCGATCAAGTTTTTGCAATCGATGAAAACAGCGCAATTGGCACAATTATCGGCACGCTCGATTTTAGTGATCCAAATGCCGATGAATCACCTGTTGTTAAATTTATTACATCTGATAATGACAGCGTTTCTATTAACAATGAGGGGCAGTTAATTGTTGCTGGAGAGATTGATTACGAATTCGAAAATCGTATTACTTTAACAGTACAAGCTCAAGATAGTGCTGGTAACTTATCAAACATTGAAAAAGTAGCCGTTAAGGTAAATAACTTACGCTCAGATGATGATAATGATGCAGGTTCATTATTATGGTTATCACTTCTTTTAGCACCACTATCAATAGTGCGTCGATTTAAAAAGAAATAATTAAGTAAAATCTAAACATATAAAAAGCCGCTTTTGCGGCTTTTTTATTTTATACAAATGTAATTCAGACAAGCTTCATTAAACTCCCCGTAATATGTTCATACGATTAGTGAGTCTTCTAGTAATTAATCAGTAACAACTACATAAGATTGAGTGAATTTTACACAACAAAAACCTCAATGAGTTACGTATATTGGTTTTCCTATTGATAAATATGAACTTTTATAAGGGTTCACATTTTGCTTTAAGTAAATTAGAAGATACTTACAAAACAAAATCAATATTTACCCTAAACGTAAAAATAAGTCGTGTTTTTATAAAGGAATGAGAATGAAACAACTAACCCAAAACTTGCCTAAATGGCAAAAAAAGTCAGCACCACTACTGGGTCTACTTATTATTTTTTCGACTTGGGGCAATAGCAACCAAGCGATTGCTGCAACTGTTGATGTAGCAATTCCACAAAGTAGCTTATTTGATGTAATTAGCGCTCGCGCTAAAAAGCTAGCAAGCGAAGAATATGTGGCACCTAAAAACATCGAGCTTGAAGCACTAAATAATATTGATTATCAAGACTACCGTTCAATTCGATTTAAAAAAGACAAAGCGGTGTGGAAAGATGAAGGCCTGTACGAGCTGCAATTATTCCACCCTGGTTTTTTATATAAAACACCTGTAACAATAAATACTGTTGATAGCGACTCTAAACGTAGCCGCTTACCTTTCAGCACCGACTTTTACCAATACGATGGCACTGCTGCACCACTACAAGAAGAAATAGCTAAAAGTGTGGCGGGCACTCAACTAGGCCATGCTGGATTTCGCTTACATTACCCATTAAATACTAACGAGTATAAAGACGAAGTAATGGTATTTCAGGGAGCATCGTATTTTAGAGTCGTTGGCCCTCAACAAGTTTATGGCTTATCAGCAAGAGGCCTTGCCATTGATACTGCTGAGAATTCGGGTGAAGAATTTCCAATGTTCAAAGAGTTTTGGTTAGTTAAACCAAAGGCAGAGCAAACACAAATCACCATTTTTGCATTGTTGGATAGTCCATCTATTTCTGGTGCGTACAAATTTAGCGTCGACCCTACAACGAATATGCTAGTTGATGTTGATATGCAGATTTTTGCGCGTAAAGATATTAAAAAACTAGGTGTAGCACCATTAACGAGTATGTTTTATCACGGCGAAAACAGCACCAAATTTTTTGATGACTATCGCCCTGAAGTTCATGACTCGGATGGCTTATTAACTCAATCTGCTGATGACAAGTGGGTATGGCGCCCTCTTAACAACCCATCACAACTCAGCGTTACTTCATTTTCGTACAATAACCCAAAAGGTTTTGGGTTAGCTCAACGAGACCGATACTTTAATAACTATCTAGACACAGAAGCACATTACCACGACCGCCCTAGCCTATGGATTGAACCACAAGGTGAGTGGGGAAATGGTCGTGTAGAGCTTGTAGAAATACCGACTGATACAGAAACTAACGACAATATCGTAAGTTACTGGGTACCAGAAAAACCAATGAAGGCCGGAGATTCATTAAAATTAAGCTACAAAATGACCACCTTTAATTCAGTTTTAACTCAGCACGAGAAAGCACGTGTACTACGTACAAGAATTGGTAGCGCCGCTTTACCTGGTGAGGACAACCCACCACCAAAAAGCCACCGCCAATTTACTGTTGATTTTACTGGATCAGAAATAAATCAACTGTCTAAACAGTTAAAACTAGATGCCGACATTCAACTTACAACAGGCGAAGTAACCGACGTGAATGTACAAAAACTTCCGGATTCACGTGGATGGCGTGTAGCCTTTAAAATTGCACCACAGGACGATCAACCCGTTGATATGCGTTTATCGTTAAAACTACGTGACAAAGAAATTAGCGAGGTATGGAGCTATGTTTGGTACCCAAATGACATCAAGTAATAAAGGTAGGGGCACTCCAATGCCATTCAAAACACTAAGAGTATGGCTATTTGCCATTGCGGCACTTGGCACATCTGGCTACGGCATATCTATTATGTTTGAGATTTTAAGCTCAAACGGTATGACATTACTTGAGTATGCCCTTTTAGTATTATTCTCAATCACATTTGCTTGGATTGTAACGGCTTTTTGTAGTGGCACAATCGGCTTTGTACTACAGTTATTTCGAATTGACCCGCTTACGTTAAAACGTATTAAACCAATTGAGTTCAATAACGAGGCAATTAACGCTCAGAAAACCGCCGTTGTAATGCCTATTTATAACGAAGATACCCACCGTGTTATAGCGGGCTTTGAAGTAAGTCTACAATCGTTAAAAGAAACTGGTCAGCTTGATAATTTTGATTTTTATTTATTAAGCGATACACAAGACCCTCAAATAGTTAAAAACGAGCTAAGTGCATGGCATGCATTGTGCGAACGTTTAGGGGATACAGCAAAGCATGTTTTTTATCGTCGTCGCGAAGATAACAAACACCGCAAAGTAGGTAACCTAACCGACTTTTGTGAGCGCTGGGGAAGTAATTACGACCATATGATTGTGCTTGATGCAGATAGCGTAATGACCGGTAAATGTATGTTAGAACTTACTACAAGCATGCTAAACAACCCACAAGCAGGCCTGATCCAAACAATTCCGATACCTGTTCGTCAAGATACCTTTTTTGGTCGTTTTTTACAGTTTGCGTCAGTGCTATATAGCCCAATGCTCGCTACTGGCTCAGCATTTTGGCAAACAGATAAAGCCAACTACTGGGGTCATAATGCAATCATTAGAGTTGAAGCATTTATAACGTGCTGTGGCTTGCCAACACTTAAAGGTAACGCACCTTTTGGCGGTGAGATTTTAAGTCATGATTTTGTAGAAGCATCACTACTTCATAGTGCAGGTTGGGATGTACTATTACTATCAGATATTGAAGGCAGCTACGAAGAAGTACCAAGTAATATTCTCGATTATGCTGTACGCGATAGACGCTGGGTACAGGGTAATATTCAGCACTTAGGTTTACTATCATCATCTAAATTAAAATTAATGAGTAAGCTGCACTTTCTATTAGGTGCAACAGCCTATATTTCATCACTAATTTGGCTCTCAATGCTAGCGCTAAGTACTATTGATGCAGTAACGCGCGCATTAAATAGTGATGTGTACTTTAATCGTGTTTATCAATTATTTCCTACATGGCAAATAGCTAAAACCGATCTTATTGATTCACTCTTGTATTTAACTATTGTTATTTTATTAATGCCTAAATTAATGGGCGTAATAGTCACCCTAATACATAGAAACAAACGCTTTGGTGGTTCAATTAAATTAATTCTAGGTTCAATTATTGAAACTGTATTTGCTATTATTGTTGCGCCATTAATGATGGTATTTCATGCTTACTTTGTACTTTGCGTATTTTTAGGCAAAAAAGTGAAGTGGGATGCACAACCGCGCGAAGGTCGTATGGTCCCGTGGAAAGAAGCGTTTGGTTATACGTTATTCTCTACTATTGTGGCTATAGCATGGGGCAGCACAGCCTACTACTTCACACCTGTATTCTTTTGGTGGCTATCACCTATATTATTAGGCTTAGTATTAGGTGCTCCAATTATCCGTTATACCAGTAGTATCAAACTCGGCGTACAGCTAAGAAAGTTAGGTATATTTATTTGCCCTAGTGAAGTTGATAACGACTCAACTCTAGAGGCGCTTAAAGTACATCTAAAAGAGATTTCCGTGCCAGAGGAAGGAACTTACCCACAAACAATTCCGGCACTGCCACAAGAGCATATGGTATCAATGCCTATACAATCTTTTAAAAAGCCACGCAGGCTAAAGATGAAAGCGCTAAAAGCTAAGGCTATAAAAAAGTTTAATTAGCGCGTTATAAAATAAAAACAAAAAAGGAGCAATTAATTGCTCCTTTTTTCTATCTAAATTAAAAAATCATGCGCTGCACTTGCCGCTAATATTTTCTATTTTTCTAGCTAACTTATTACAGTACATTTTAGAAATAACTGATTGCGTTTCATCATCAAGTTGCCAGTTATAAAAATGAAAAACCTTACCATTCTCCAGTTCTACTTTAAAATAGTGAAAAGAAAAAACGAGCTAAATGATACAACAGTAATTTCCTCACTATTGATATAACGCTCTGTGCATAGACGTGTATAACAAATCCCTGCTTTGTAACAATATAAATAAATTTCTATCTAGTACCTTTTCATTAATTAAAAATATAGGACTAATTAATAATAAAGAGCAGTTATAAAAACCTATAAAGAATAAAACCAAATTATAGGTAATAAAAAACCCGCAACATGTGCGGGTTTTTTTAAAGAGTTAAGAAACTAATTACTTAGCAGCTTTTTTCTCTTTTTCTGCAGCGATTACTGTGTCAGCTACGTTTTGTGGACATGGTGCGTAGTGTGAGAACTCCATAGAGAACTGACCACGACCAGATGTCATTGTACGTAGTGAACCAATGTAACCGAACATTTCTGATAACGGAACGTCAGCTTTAATGCGAACGCCAGTTAAACCAGCTTCTTGGTCGCTTAGCATACCACGACGACGGTTAAGGTCACCGATTACGTCACCAACGTGATCTTCTGGAGTGAACACGTCAACTTTCATGATTGGCTCAAGAAGTTGTGCGCCCGCTTTAGGGATCGATTGGCGGAAAGCACCTTTAGCAGCGATTTCGAACGCGATTGCTGATGAATCCACGGCATGGAAACCACCGTCAAAAAGTTCAACTTCAACGTCTAATACTGGGAAGCCAGCTAGAACACCTTCGCCCATCATTGACTTAAAGCCTTTCTCAACTGCAGGCCAGAATTCTTTAGGTACGTTACCACCAACAACTGATGATTTAAACGTGAAGCCTGAAGCAACTTCGCCTGGCTTGATGCGGTAGTCGATTTTACCGAACTGACCAGAACCACCAGATTGTTTCTTATGCGTGTAGCTATCTTCGATTTCACGAGTGATAGTTTCACGGTAAGCAACCTGTGGTTGACCAACGATAAGGTCTACACCGTAAGTACGCTTAAGGATATCAACTTTGATATCTAAGTGAAGCTCACCCATACCTTTAAGGATAGTTTCGCCTGAATCTTCATCAGTCTCAACTTGGAAAGATGGATCTTCTGCAACCATTTTACCGATAGCAACACCCATTTTCTCATTACCGCCTTTATCTTTAGGCTGTACAGCAATCGAGATTACTGGAGTTGGGAATACCATTGGCTCAAGTGTTACTGGGTGCTTAGGATCACATAGAGTGTGACCAGTTTGCACATTTTTCATGCCTACGATAGCAATGATGTCACCAGCTTGTGCGCTAGTTAATTCGTTACGGTCATCTGCTTGCATCTCAACCATACGGCCAACACGCTCAGTTTTACCAGTAAACGCATTAAGGATAGTGTCACCCTTATTAAGCTTACCTGAGTAGATACGTACGAAAGTTAATGCACCAAAACGGTCATCCATTATCTTAAATGCTAGCGCCTTGAAAGGTTCGTCAGCAGATACGATTGCGAATTCGCCATTTTCGTTACCTTCTTCATCCATAAGAGGTTGAGGATCAACTTCTGTTGGAGCAGGTAAGTAGTCAACAACAGCATCAAGGATTAGTTGCATGCCTTTGTTTTTGAAAGCAGAACCACAGAACGTAGGGAAGAAAGCAAGGTCACGAGTACCTTTACGGATACAACGCTTGATATCTTCGATAGAAGGTACTTCACCTTCCATGTACGCTTCCATAAGGTCATCGTCTTGCTCTACAGCAGTTTCGATAAGCATTTCATGGTATTCATCAGTTTTTTCTACCATGTCTGCAGGAACGTCAGTGATTTCGTAGTTTTCTGGAAGACCAGTGTCATCCCATACGTACGCTTTTTTAGTTAAAACATCTACAACACCAACAAACTCATCTTCGATACCGATTGGTAAAGTCATGATTAGTGGAGTTGCGCCAAGTACTTTACGTACTTGCTCAGTTACACGGTAAAAATCAGCACCCATACGGTCTAATTTATTTACAAAGATAATACGTGCAACTTCTGATTCGTTAGCATAGCGCCAGTTAGTTTCTGATTGTGGTTCAACACCACCAGAACCACAGAATACACCAACACCGCCATCTAATACTTTAAGTGAACGGTATACTTCAACTGTGAAGTCAACGTGTCCAGGAGTATCGATAACGTTAAAACGGTGATCTTTCCAGAAACAGCTTACAGCCGCAGACTGGATAGTAATACCGCGCTCAGCTTCTTGTTCCATGAAGTCAGTAGTAGATTCACCATCATGAACCTCACCTGTTTTATGGATTTGACCAGTAAGCTTTAGGATACGCTCAGTAGTCGTGGTTTTACCCGCATCAACGTGCGCGAAAATACCAATGTTTCTGTACTTCGATAAATCTGCCATTAATTTTACTCTTAATAAAGTCGATAAATTATTCGGCAGGAGTATAACATCACTTAATGCGAACATCACCATACAAGCCGCTTAAAATGCAATCAATTCAACATATTTTTTTTATCGTCAGAATCTATTAAATATCAAACATAACAAAAAAAACGCAAGGCATTGAAATTAATAGCGTTTAATACTTAAGTTTCAGATACACCAAGTTACTTCGCTATTTTATAGCAACGTTCAGGACGGCCAATACTGCCATAACTTTGATCCGCTGTTAACTTACCTGATTCAAGCAAATACTCTAAGTAACGGCGTGCTGTAGAGCGACTCACACCGACCAAATCGCCCATTTGCTGAGCAGTAAATGCAGTGGTTGCGTGCTCTACAAAAGCATCATGTATTTTTTGCAGGGTAAGTTGATCGACCCCTTTTGGTAAACGAACAGACGTGTTGGTTTGCTGCTTTGAACCAAATAACATATCAACCATTGACTGCGTTACTTCACTTGCATCAGAAAAACATTGCTGACGTGATTCAAAACGTGCGAGTGCTTGATCAAGTCGGTTTAACATTAATGGTTTTACTAAAAAGTCGCATGCACCTAACTGCATTGCTTTTTCAAGGGTTTCGACCTCTTTTGCAGCAGTGAGCAGCATAACCTCACTTTTAATCGTTCGACGTCGTAAGTCGGTCAATAAATCAAGTCCGTTACCATCAGGTAAATGTATATCGAGTAAAATCAAATCGGGTTCAATTGCATGCAGTAAGGCTGTTGCCGTGCTTAAATTACCTGCAATGCCCACTACCTGATACTGTGCTTGCCTTAAACTTTGCTTTGGCGTTTGACTACCTGCGACACCATTTGGTAATAACAAGTACTGCGCTAATAGCTGTGCTACCTCTACTTCGTCTTCAATTATTACTACTGAATACGTCATGTTTAATGCTCTTATTATTTTGGAATGTAAACACTTAGTCTTGCACCAAGTAGGTCTGACTCACCAATTTCTAACGTGCCACCGCATGAGTCTAAATTTGTTTTTACTAAATATAAACCAATACCATGCTCTGCTCCTGATTTAGAGCTGTACTGAGGGGTAAAAATAACATCATGGTCAGAACCTAACCCAAAGCCTGTATCTTCTACATCAAATAAGAGAGTTTGGCTGGTTTCATCAACGGTTACCCGTACTTTTGCAGAGCGAGAGTTCGATGACCTAATAGCAGCCTCAATCGCATTATCTATAAGATTACCTAAAATAGACACAACTCGCTCGAGCATATCTTTACGTGCAATAACACCAAGTAGGCTGTCGGGGTTAAGCTCAAGCGCAACATTTAATTCTCTTGCTTTATGATATTTACCCACCAACAAACCAGCAAGCACAGGGTCTTGTATGCGCTCTAACAAGTTATGAATTTGTGCCTGAGAGCCCTGGCTTTCTTGCCCTATTATTTCTATAGCTTGTTCGTTTTTGCCCATTTGCACTAACGCACCAATTAAGTTGAGCTTATTAGAATAGTCATGAGTTTGTACCCTTAAAAGCTCTGCAAAAGCCTGAACTTTAGTAAGTTGTTGGCTTAAATACTCAAGTTCATCAGAGGGGCGCATACTCAGTAAAATACCATCCGCCTGCCCTTGCACTTGCAAAGAAAATCTCGATAATATAAGGCGTTTATCGGCGGCAAATAATTCAAAACCCACTATTTTACGTCGCTGATTACGCAATAAAAATTCTGCATGTTCAGGTAATAAATCGTTTAAGCTGAGGTTCTGATTAAGAATTGAAGTTGGTTTATCTAATATTTCGCAGGCGCGTTGATTGAGTTTTCGTACTTTTCCGTCCGGGTCGAGTGCAATAATACCGCTGCGTACCGTATTTAAAATTGCATCTTGTTCTGAAAACAAACGTGCAATTTCATCTGGCTGCAGGCCAAAAATAGCATTTCTGACACGCTGTCCAATATAAATAGCCGCCAGTATACTTAAACCTACAAGTATTAAGCCCCATATTAAAATTTCACTACTGCGAGAGAGAATAAGCGGATCGATTGATTGTACTAAAAAACCAACCGATACAACGCCTACTATTTCATTATTACCTGCGTACACCGGCACTTTGCCACGAATTGATTCACCTAAGCTACCATGGGCCACCGAAATATAGCGTTCACCTTTTAATGCAGCTTTGCTATCGCCTCCGACCATTTTTTTGCCAATTTTATCTTCATCTGGATGCACAATACGAAGCGCATTTTCATCGCCAACAACAATAAAATCAGCACCTACAAGCTGTCGTAAATCTTCAATTTTCATGTTAATAGCGGTTAAGTCACTAGGTATTTTCAGTGCATTAATTACATCAGCACGTGTGGCAATACTGCTTGCCACAGCTAATGCTTTATCACCAATATGGTTATGTAAGCTTTGCGCTGTAAGTTGATACACCAACGCGCCAAATAATAAAGCCTGCAATACACACAATCCTGTTACCCAAATAATTAATCGTGTTTCTAATCGCTTAGGTTTTGTGACCATGTTTTGCAATGGATTTAGCTTGTTGGTGTTTTTCATTTCATTCTCAATTATGCATTTACTTTGTCTGCACGGCGTTGCATTAAATAATCTTTTAACGGAAACAACAGCACTAAAATTGAAATTACAAATATGCTCAATGTTAGCGGACGATCCCATAAAAAGCTTAATGAGCCATCAGAAATCATCATTGAACGACGGAAGTTTCGCTCAATCATATCTCCTAATATAAAACCTAATAATAGTGGTGCCATAGGAAATGACAGTAATCGCAATACTAGCGCAACCACCGCAAATCCTACCATCATAAATAAGTCGAAGGTATTGAAGGACACTAAGTAAACACCAATTAAGCTAAAGAACAATATCATCACGGTGAGTACCGACTTAGGCATTGCTAATACTTTTGCAAAGTAAGGAATAAGCGGCAAATTTAAAATAAGCAGTACAATATTACCAAAGTACATACTTACAATAACCGCCCAAAATACACTTGGGTTTTCTTGCATAAGCATTGGACCTGGTTGAATGCCGTAAGCAATCAAAGCACCTAGCATAATTGCCGTAGTACCTGAGCCCGGAATACCAAGCGTTAACAGTGGAACAAACGATCCTGTACACGCCGCATTATTTGCCGACTCTGGCGCAGCTAAACCACGTAATGAGCCTTTACCAAACTTTTCTTTCAAACCTTTTGGCGCTAAATTTCGCTCTGTTGCATAAGCCATAAAGCTTGCAATAGTTGCACCAGCACCCGGTAACACCCCCACTATAAAACCTAAAATAGACGAGCGACCAATCACTGGTGCTATCTCTTTAATCTCGGCTTTACTTAACTTGGTTGAACCTATTTGCGGTGTGTCTGAGTCATTAATGTTTTTAGCATCTTTTTTCTCTGGTTTTACAACATTTACAAGCGCCTCGGCTAATGCAAACGTTGCCATAGCAACCAGTAAAAAGCTTATTCCGTCGAGTAAATCAGGTTGCCCAAAGGTAAATCGGTCAGTCCCTGATGATGGATCAATACCAACCGTTGCTAGCATCAAGCCAAACACAGTCATCATCATTGCTTTTAAAAATTGCCCTTTATTTGAAAATGCTGCAATAGCTGTTAAGCCTAAAAACATCAACACAACATAATCAGGGGATTGAAAACTCAATGACACTTTTGCTAATAAAGGTGCAGCTACCATTAATAATATGGCGCCAATCGTTCCGCCTATAAAGGAGGAATAAGCAGCAATTGCCAATGCTTTACCTGCATGCCCTTGTTTAGCAAGCGGGTAGCCATCAAAGGAGGAAGCTACCGTACCCGCCACGCCAGGCGCATTAATTAAAATAGATGACGTAGAGCCACCAAAAATAGCGCCGTAATAAACACCCGCCATTAAAATCATGCCCGAATCGGCGCCAATGCTGTAAGTAATTGGGATCATCAAGGCAATTGCGGTAATTGGCCCCAATCCTGGTAACATACCTATAAAAGTACCTACCAAGCAGCCAGCTATAACGTACATTAAATTATTAAAGTCGAGCACGGTCGACAAACCAAGCATAATTCCATCAAACATAACTTAACTCCACAAATCGCCCGGAACCAAGTAAATACCCAATACTTGAGTCATCAAAAACCAAAAAACCACCGCAACCGGTATCGATGCAAATAGCAAAATTCCCTTACGTCTTTCGCCCATCACAAAAAAGCCCGCAAGCAAAAACGCACTAGTAGAAATTAAAAAACCAATTGGCTCCAGTGCCGCGCTATAAATTACCATTAATATTAATAAACCAAAGGTGCGCAGTACGTGTGACTTTTCAAGAACATCATCAGTATTAGTTTTCTCTCTTGGTTTAAGCAATGTTGAACCAATAGAAAGTAAGCACACCACAATACCAAACCCGGCATATACTTTAGGAAGTGTCGCTGAGGTAACCGTTTCGTATTCTTCAAACGGTAGTAGCGGAATTTGCCATGCAACCACAGCGTATAAAGTAAATAGCGCCAAGAATAAACTTGGCCCTATTAATTCTCGATTCGTCATTTTAAAACCTCGATTACGGCAATGTGCGGATAAAGCCAAGCTCTTCCATTACAGCTCTAAGCTGCACTTCTTGTGCTTCTAGTGACTTAATAAACTCATCTTTTTCTTGAAAAAGATTTAGCCAACCGTTACGAGCTCGTACAGCTTCCCACTCAGGTGTACTTTGCAACTCACGTAGTTTTTTTGTGTACTGTGCTAACTTTTCAGCGGGTAAATTAGGTGCAGCAAAAAGACCACGCCAATTAACAAATTCCATATCGTAACCTAGTGACTTAAGTGTGGGTATTTTTGGGTAATCAGGTAAGGGCTCACCCGATGTAACCGCTAAAATACGTGCTTGACCACCGTTAGCTACTTCAAGCGCTTCACTTAAGCCAGTAGAAAGTAAATTCACTTCGCCTGAAAGCAACCCAGCCTTAGCTTTACCGCCTGCATCGTAAGGAATATAACGTAGGCGTCGACCATCTATACCCGCAGCTTTAACAGCTTGAGCCGCCACTAAGTGATCCATACTGCCGCGAGCAGAACCGCCCGCTACTTTTACCGAACTTGGATCTTCTTTTATTGATTTAATAACATCCTCCCAAGTTTTAAATGGAGAATCGTTACGCACTACAAACGCGCCATAATCTGCAATCATACTGGCTACAGGTGTTAAATCGCGATAGCTATAAGGAATTCGGCCACTTAACGCGCGCAATACGATAGGCGTTGAGTTAACCATTAAAATATCGCCCTTTTTAGTGCCCGACTCAATTAAATACGCAATAGCACGACCGCCTCCACCACCAGACATATTTTGAAAAGATGCATTATTTTCAATGCCTGACTTAACTAAACCTTCGCCTATACCACGGGCTGTTGTATCCCAACCACCACCAGGTCCGCCAGGGATTAAAAAGTGAGTGTCGGCCATTGCCATTGGGCTGCTAAGTACTAACGATGCTGCAAGTATGGTCGTTTGTAATGATTTAAATAATTTCATTGTGTGTCCCTTTAAAATAAATACTGCATACGTGCACTAAAGCCCATACCAGAGTCTTCGTCGCCAACCAGCGCAGTAGTACCGGCACCTTCTACATCGCTGTAAATTAGATTACCCATAAACTTAATATCACTACTTACGTAATAAGATGTACCTAATGTATAAGTTGTCGCTTTTGTGCCTTGTAAGCTACTTGTAGCATCTACTTCTGAAACACGTGCCACCAACTCCCATGCATCTTTAATATTTTTAGGTTGTACAAATAATGCAGAGCTCGCTTTGTATTGGCGCTGTTCTCCACCTAAAAAGTAACTTGCCGATACATGAAAACCATCAAAGCGCTCGCCATCTAAAAAATCAGCACTATTAGCGGCATCAAGTGAGCGGCTTGCATATTCAGCCTCAAGTGTTAAAGAATCCGCCTGATAAGCAAACTCAAGACCGGTTTGCGATAAACTATCAAGTGGGCTTGTTACACCACCAGCAGCATAATCAACAAGGCGAGTATTAGTCTCGCGCACTTCACCACGCGCAAAACGTGCGCCTAATTCATTGCCACCCATATCGCGATATGAATGCCACACGCCTAAATGAATTACATCGCCAGGTGATGTACTCGACCATGTAGCACGCCCAGTAATAGCAAGAGTAAGCTTATCGTTTTCATCGCTACCTGTTGCACCAAATGCATCATTTTTATAAACGCCTATCGCGTAACGAAAGCCAGAGTCTTTAAAATATTGATAGGCAGAAGCGCCCCAACGAAAAAATGGGGAGAAAGTATTGGCAAGCGAACTACGCTCAATTGTATTAATGTGCTTTGAACTGGTTAATGCATTTAGCGATATATCTTCGCGAATTTTACCTGCTTTAACTTTAAGTCCGTTATCAAACGCATAGCGAACACGCGCCATCACTATTTCAGCAGTGCCTTCGGCAAACTCGAGTAACAACTTGTGATCCCAATTTCCGTGCTCACTTTCAACGTAAGTACGAATACGACGAGGGAAAAAATTGCTCCCGCCAGAGCCCTCGTTATCAGCATTGTAAGCACCATCAAAATAGTTGTAGTCGAGCTGAACCCGTCCACCAAACTCTAAATTAAAACCACTGGTTTTTTTTAGTGCACTTACTTCTTTTTGTAACGCATCTAATTCCTCTTGTAGTTTTTGCGTATCGTTATCGGCTAAAACGGATGTACTTGCTAATGCTGCAGCAACTGCCAAAGCGAGTTGTGTGTTACTTGCTTTCATTATTTTCTCCACGCTTGTGTATGTATTTATTGTCAGGTAGATAAGCGACGACAAACTGCTATCTAACTCGCAGCTTATTGTTAACGTGAAATTAACTAAATATTTAGAAGGTAAGGTGCATTGATGATCGTTATATGCTTTTTGCTCATAAAGTTCATGAACAAAAAGAGCAAAAACAGTTACTGTTATATTTTGATTTATAAACACTTTTAAAGGTTTGAATGATTACCGTACGAATAAATAGATAGGATTTTTGCAGCTCTAATAAAGCCCACAATAAAGTAGGCTTAGCTAATTATGATTTAGCAATACAACTAGAAAATCATTTTAGGAACATTTGAGGGGGTTAAGCGTTTCGCACTTACCATAGCAGTTTATTTATATACTATTAATTAACTGCTCAACAATGAATTTGTTAACATCTCATTGTCAAAAAAGCCTAAATTTGGTACATTATTCCTTCAATAGTATTTATAAAAACAACTATAAGACCCCACAATGAAATGGAACTTCCTTCGACTCAGTGCTTGGCTAATTGCACTTACCTTATTAATTTTCTCTCATAATATTTTTGCGCAGCAATATAAAATAGATAAACCAGCTAATTGGGTTAATACACATATAATTGAGCAACCCAAGAATTCCGATATAACCAAAGTACGTGACGGCACACTTTATTTGTTACTCGATAACCAATCCTATATACCGAGCAGGCAAAAACAGCAACGTTATACCCGTTTGGTTATGCAGGCATTGAATCAAAGTGGTGTTGATTATATAAGCCAGCTTAGTCTTGATTTTGATCCAAGTTACGAGTCGCTAACACTAAATAGCTTAACGATTATCAGAAATAATGAGCACATTGATAAGCTTGATAGCGCGAGAATGACGGTTATACAGAGTGAATCTGAATTAGCTGAGCGTATTTATAATGGTAGCTTATCACTCAATATTATTATTGATGATATGCGCAGTGGCGACATACTCGATTACAGCTACACAGTGACAGGCAGCAACCCTATATATGCTAATAAGTTTAGTACAAGACGCACGCTGAACTGGTCGGTACCCGTAGTGCAACAAAATATGCGTGTACTTTGGGGTAAACAAACACCTCTACATATAAATACAATAAACGGCACAGCAGATATTCAAGAAACGCTTAATAAATATGGCAAAGATTATTCTATAACTCTTTTTGAAGAACCTTTACTGGAGCAGAATTCTCAAACCCCAACGTGGTACGACCCATATACACAAGTTTACTTTTCTGAGTTTGACGATTGGGGTCAGGTAGTTAACTGGGCATATCCGCTTTATCAATCAGCCATAGAAACCCCAAGCAGCATTTTGGATATAGCTAAAAAAATAAAAGCAAAACACACAAAAACATCAGATAAAATTGCAGCAGCACTGCGCTTTAGCCAAGACGAAGTTCGATATTTAGGGCTTGAAATGGGCACTAACTCGCATCAACCAACGTCAGCTTCAGAAACGCTTTCGCTACGATACGGCGATTGCAAAGATAAAACAGTACTGCTTATCTCGTTATTAAAAGCGATGGATATAGAAGCCTTCCCTGCGCTAGTTGATACAGAGGAAACCAAACGTTTAAAAGAACTTCCACCTTCTGCAAGTGTATTTAATCACGTTATTGTTACGCTTAAACAAAACGGAAAACGCTACTGGCTCGATCCTACGGTTAGCTACCAGCGAGGTACTCTCGAATATTTAGCACAGCCTGATTATGGCTATGCCCTAATTATTGATAAAGGTGAAAGCGCTTTAACTTCAATGGCGCAAAAACCTGTACATACAAATGTATCTGTAGAGGATAACTTTTTTATTGCTGAAAAAGTATCTGAGTCATCACGTTTTGAAACCCAGTACACTTATGCTGAATTTGAAGCAATTAACCGAAGAAACAATATAGCCAGCAGTGGTCTAAATAGCGTTGCTAAATCTTACTTCGAGTATTACCAAGGTTTTTTAAATGGCTTATCAATCAATGAAGCAATGGCAATTAGTGAGCAAGAAAAAACGGGGAATCTAATAACCAAAGAATCGTATTTAATTAGTGAATTTTGGGAAAAAACAGACGAAGGCTACGAAGCTAGTTTTTATGCGAGTGAAATACAAAATAGCGTTTACGAACCAAAGCAGGTAAATCGTACCGACCCACTTTACTTTGACTACCCCAATATAATTAACACCACAATAAAACTACATTTTGCAGAAAAAGGTTGGGGATTTGATAGCGATCAAGAAGAAATTGACAACGACTACTTCAATCTAAAAACAACTACTGAATTTAATGATAATGTTTTAACACTGAGCTATAACTATTACGCAAAACAAGATCATATTAAAGCGGATCAAATAGATGATTATTTAGCACAGCGTAAAAAGTTAATATCAGCAACCCATTACCCTATTCTAAAATATGCAAAGGCGAGCGAAACGCCTCAAACAACAGCTGATGTGCTAGATAGCTTTGGTTATAGCTGGCTTAAATATGTGTTGGCTGGCTATATTTTAGTGCTCATATTCTTCTTCGCCGATTGGCGATTAGAGTCAGCAAAAAAAGTTAAATTTGAAGATAGTCCATTTTATGCTGTATCTGTAAGTAAGTTTATTATTTACAGTATTTTAAGTTTAGGCATATTTGTTAACTACTGGAGTTATCGTAACTTTAAGGCCATTAAAGAGCGCGATAACTCAAGTATTATGCCTATTGCTCGAGGTATATTTGCATTTTTATGGTATTACCCTTTGTATCTCGCACTTGCACAGCACAGCCAACAACAGTTAAACAAAAATAGAGTAATGCCTAACTGGACTGCCTTAACACTCTGGCTAATGGTACTTGCCAGCGCCTTTGCTTATCGTATGGACGAATACGCAACCATAGTGATTTGTATAATGCCATTTTTATGGTTGCCCCTAGTTAGTTACATTGAGCAAACCGATATAAGTAAAGAAGCCCTACATTACAACTCATACTGGCGAATTAGACAGTATTTAATCTCGCTTGCGTTTGCACCTCTATTATTTTTAGGCGTACTTCAAGAAGTAAATATTTTACCCAATGCTGCAATTATAAAAGGCGATAGTTTATGGCCTTACCAAGTACACTTTTTAAAACGTAATCGCCTAACACCTGAAAACGAAGAAATACTTTATTTTTATAGCGATGCAGTATTTGATTACCGACAAGACGGTAACGGAATAACCGAGAACTATATTTTTAGTTACTACAAAAACGATGACGGTAAGCTTGAATCAGATCTTAGTCACTTTAAAGACATAGAAAAAATAGAAACCACATACGGTAAAACCAAACTTGATAACACAAGCATTAAAGTAATAAAAACTGACGGTAGTGATTTCTTGCTCATTGTAGGGCGTCTAAACAAGCAGGATAAAGTACTAGTAGAGCAGATTAATTTACGTATAACAGCAAATAAAGTCCGTTAGTCGATTAAAATACCCAATTAATTACGAATATTTTTAGCCTCTAATTAAAGGCTGTTGATATTTTGAGGCTAAGATTTTACAAGAGACTATTTAATTTTATGTCAAAGCAGTAGCTGTCTTGAGTGGCGATAAAATCATTCCTAGCTTGAATTAATTTTAACTCTGAAAGATCAATGCTTTTATAATAAAAATCCATATCAAATTATTAAATTTTGAATTTATAGTTTTTCAAGTTATGAAAAACCCGCAACAATGCGGGCTTAATTAATAACGACAGTAAGCTATTATTAAAATGTCATTTCGGGTGTATTTTTAGGGATAATTAAACGCCCCTGTGTTTTAGCTTGAATTTCTTCTACGCTCACTCCGGGGGCACGCTCTAATAAATGAAATGCACCATCTTTAATTTCCAGTAAAGCCAAGTCGGTAATTACTTTATTAATACACCCCACACCGGTAAGCGGTAAGCTGCATTCACTGAGTAATTTTGACTCACCATGCTTGTTAGCGTGGGTCATCGTGCAAATAATGTTTTTTGCACCGGCAACTAAATCCATGGCACCGCCCATACCTTTTATCAATTTATTAGGAATCATCCAGCTAGCAATATTACCGTTTTGGTCAACTTCAAAGGCGCCCAATACGGTTAAGTCAACATGACCACCGCGGATCATCGCAAAGCTTTCGGCTGAGTTAAAAATGGCTGCGCCAGTGGCGGCAGTAACAGTTTCTTTACCGGCGTTTATCATATCAGCATCGAGCGCATCGGCAGTAGGATACTGCCCCATACCCAGCAGGCCATTTTCTGATTGCAGCATTACTGCAATATTATCGGGAACATAGTTAGCTACTAAGGTAGGGATCCCAATGCCTAAATTAACGTAATAGCCATCTTGTAATTCCATCGCGACTCGCTTGGCGATTTGTTCGCGTGTTAATGCCATTAGTTTGCTCCTAATTGCTTTGCTGCTTGGGTGGTCTCTTTTTCTATGCGTTTTTCAAACACCCCCTTTATAATCCGGTCGATATAAATACCGGGAGTGTGTATTTGGCTTGGCTCTAACTCCCCAGGCTCTACAATTTCTTCTACTTCGAGTACGGTTATTTTACCCGTGGTGGCGGCCATAGGATTAAAGTTCATCGCGGTATGGCGATAAATACAATTACCAAAACGATCCTCTTTCCACGCTTTTACAATGGCAAAGTCACCGGTAATACTGTGCTCTAGTAAGTAATCTCGACCATTAATACTACGTGTCTCTTTGCCCTCAGCCACTGGCGTGCCTACTCCAGTGGCTGTATAAAAAGCAGGAATACCCGCGCCACCAGCGCGCATTTTTTCAGCCAGTGTACCTTGTGGAGTAAGCTCTACATCTAGCTCACCACTGAGTAGTTGCTGTTCAAACAAGGCATTTTCACCCACATACGAGGCCACCATTTTGCGTATTTGTTTATCCTCTAGTAACACGCCTAAACCAAAACCATCTACGCCACAGTTATTAGACACCACAGTTAAATTGCGAATACCTTGACGTTTAATTTGGCCAATAAGTCCCTCCGGTATACCGCACAAGCCAAAACCACCGGCAATCACTGTCATGCCATCTTCAAGCCCTGCCATTGCTTCGCTGTAACTACTTACTACCTTATCGAATCCTGCCATTGTTAGCTCCTATTGTGCGGTCCAGCCGCCATCTATAGCTATCGCTTGTGCGGTAATGTTTCGCGCCGCATCAGCCATTAAAAAGGTTACCGTATGGTGTATTTCATCTAAACCAATAAAGGCTTTTTTAGGCATAGGTGCTAGCATAATAGTGTCGATTACTTGTTGCTCAGATAAGCTATGCTCTTTAGCTTGTGCGGCAATTTGCTGCTCTACCAGCGGTGTTTTTACATACGCAGGACACACGATATTAATGGTTATATTGGCATCCCCTGTTTCAAGGGCTATAGCTTTACTAAAGCCAATTAAGCCATGTTTGGCGGCCACATAAGCCGACTTATATTTAGAGGCCACCATGGCATGAATAGAGCCAATATTAATAATTCGGCCAAAATTTTGTTCGCGCATTTTAGGTAATACCGCTTTGGTCATCATTGCAGGTCCAACTAGCATTACTTGCTGCAAAAATTGCCATTTATCAGCCGGAAATTCTTCAAGCTTTGCTACGTGCTGAATGCCGGCATTATTTATAAGCACATCAACAATTTGCGGTAACTGATTAAAAAAAGCGGTAATTGCCTCGCTGTCGGCCACATTTAATGCATAACCTTGGGCTTTTCCGCCATTAGTAACAATACCCTCTGCCGCTTCTTTTGCGTGCGCTGCATTTAGGTCGGTTACTATAATATGATGACCCGCTGCTGCTAATTGCTGTGCTATATATAAGCCAATACCGCTGGCTGCACCGGTTATTAAAATTGTTTTGCTCATGCAGGCCTCCTAGTTGGCTAAAAACTCACTAATTTGCTGCGCTTTAGGCGCAATCGAAAACAGCCCATCTAAATGGCCCCAACCACCCGCAATTTCAGAAATAGTGACCTCTTTACCTAGTTCATCCATTATTGAGTCCATATTGCGGACATTTTCGGGGCGTAGCAATAAATCGTTAGTGGCAGGTAGCAATAAGGTTTTTGCCTGCACCTTTTTTAGGGCATCAGTTAAATTGGCTGATCTACCTGCGGTAAATAACTGCGATGCTCGCACTAAGTACAAAACATGGTTTGCATCTTGTAGCTTAGCTTTTGCTAATGCTCTAGCCTCTAAAACCTGGTTTACTTTTGGTAAGGTGCGAATATCTTGAAGTGCGCCGTCATCTAGCACCTCAAAATTAGGGAAACTGGCGTTATAAATAAGCGGATGCATAGCATCTTGGGTAATGTTTAGTAGCGTAGCGGTAAGCCCTGCAAGTGGGCGTTCTTTGTTATAGTAATTACCTTGCTGCCAGTTTTTATCTAAACGAATTGGCATGGCCCATTTTTCTAGTGCCGACACAGTCCATGCATCCATGGTTGCCGCACCAATTACGTGTACTAAGCGCTCTACTTGCTCTGGGTAACGTACTGCCCACTCCAGTGCCTGAAACGATCCCATTGAGGCACCTATTACGGCATGCAGTTTGTTAATACCTAAACTATCGAGTAAGCGTTTTTGCACTTCAACAAAATCAGTAATTGTCACTACCGGAAAGTCTAACCCGTAAGGTTTATTTGTTTTAGGATTTATAGAAGCTGGCCCCGTGGTAATTACATTAGGATCATGCCAGTTTGCATTGACCAAAGTGTCTGAGCTAATTACAAAATATTTATTAGTGTCGATTGCTTTACCTGGGCCTATTAATGCATCCCAATAACCGGCAAGTGCATCATCAGCTTTGTATTTACCTGCGGCGTGTGACGTGCCCGAAAAATAATGAGTAATTAAAATAACGTTATCTTTATTTTTATTTAATTTACCGTAACTTTCCCAGCCTATGTCTACTTTTGGCAAAGTAGCCCCCGACACAGTTGTAAAATCTTCAGTGGTAAAATGCTGTTTTTTCACTAATATTGTTTCGCTATAAACGGCGTTACTTAACAACAATATAAATAGGGGCAATATAATTTTAATTTTCATGATTCATCCTAAAAGAAAATAAATAAACACAAAGCAAGCACTACACCTACTACAGGCACCACTCCCGTAAGAGCAGCCATAGACCAATAGGCACGTTGATGGGTTTCTTTACAAATTGCACGTATGGTCGTAACTACATAACCATTATGCGGGAGGGTATCGAGCGCACCAGAACTAATCGCAACCACTCTATGTAACTGCTCAGGATTAACACCCATATCTAAATATTGCGGAGCGACAAGTGGCAATGCGATAGCTTGCCCGCCCGATGCAGAACCGGTAAGCCCTGCAATCACACTCACGGCCACTGCCGCACCGACTAATTCATTACCTGGCATGTGAGTCATTGCATCTACCGCTGCTGTAAAAGCAGGCGATACTTTAGCTACAGCGCCAAACCCAACAACCGCAGCAGTATTACCAATAGCCACTAAAGCCCCTGTAGTACCTACATTTATTGCAGCCGACATATTATAAAAGTATTTATAATTAATAATGACAATACTTAAAACACCACCTAATAACGCAACTATTAATGCCGTTTGCTGTAACACATCATGTAAAAAAAACGACAGGAGTAAAACAACAAATAAAGGTATAACGCCTGTTATTGGGTGTGGGCGCTTTCGCTCAAGCAATATAGGGTCATCTTCGCGTGCTTCAAAACATTCGCCTTTTGCAATAGCTTTTTTTATCATTTTATTTAGCCAGTAATAGCCTACTGTCGCCATAAATACAGCTACAACTAAACTTACTTCCCACGCAGCATAAGGTGAGGTTCCAAGGTATTTGACCGGTATCCAGTTTTGTATTTCAGGTGAACCTGCAGAGGTCATTGTAAAAGTAACCGAACCAAATGCCAGGGTCGCTGGTATAAAGCGCCTAGGCAAGTTAGCGTCTTTAAATAAGCTCAGCGCCATGGGATATACCGAAAACGCGACTATAAATACACTAACTCCTCCGTAGGTTAAAACAGCGCACGCAATGACTACCGCTAAAACCGCATGCTTCATCCCTAACTTACCGACAATGTAACTAGCTACACTATCTGCAGCGCCGGTATCTTCCATAAATTTGCCAAATAAAGAGCCCAACAAAAACATAAAAAACCAGGCACTCAGAAAGCCAGCAAATCCATCCATATAAGCCGAAATAAAATTAACAGAGTCCGTTACCGGAAAAATCGCCATATTACTTGTAAGCGCCACAAGCAGTGCACATACCGGTGCGGCAATAAACAAATTAACGCCGCGTAGCGTTAAAATAATCAGCAGTACTAACCCGCCTAATAGTCCTATCATGCTCAGCATAGAGGTTCCTAATTTATTGTTATTACACGATGAGGTGACACGCGAGTAATATTTATAACCTTCATACTTGGTTACCCTGAGTGTTACTGCAATGGCCACATAAATACATAACACTAAGGTACTATCCATTATTAAAAATAATATAAGCAAATGAATTTAAAGGACTTTAAAATAAAAATTTAACGTATAGCACTATGGTACTAATTCTATTTGAGGTGCAATCTTCTACAGTGAACTTAGGTGACGCGAGTTAAGCATTTTTGTGATAACAATAAATAGGAACACACTATGAATCAGCTCAAACACAAACCAACCTTACTCACTATTGCAGTAGCACTGGCTATAACAAGCAGCTTTAATAGTGTTGCAGCAGAGAAAGCTACAGCAAAAAAAGGTGAGCTAGAACGTATAGAAGTAACCGCTCGAAAAACAGTTGAAAACTTACAAGAAGTCCCTGTAGCAGTAACCTCAATAGGTGCGCAAGAACTTGCCGAAAATGGAATTAGCGTGATGACAGAAGTCCAGCAATTCTCACCTAATACGACTTTGCAAGCTAGCCGCGGTACAAACTCTACAATCACTGCTTTTATTCGTGGTGTAGGCCAACAAGACCCTCTTTGGGGATATGAACCAGGCGTAGGCATTTATATTGATGATGTTTACTTAGCTCGCCCGCAAGGTGCTGTGCTTGATTTGCTCGACGTACAACAAATTGAGGTTTTACGGGGTCCACAAGGCACGCTTTATGGTAAAAATACCATAGGTGGCGCTATAAAATACGTGACCAAGGAAATGAGCGGTGATGCAACACTTAACCTCCAAGGTACGTTCGGTAGCTACAACCAAAAAGATTTAAAAGTGACAGGTCAACTGCCAATTATTGATGAAAAACTTTATGTCGGCTTTGGCTTTGCTACTCTAAACCGAGATGGGTTTGGTGAGTTTTTAACATCTGCACTCGATAATCAAGACCGTGAAAACTACAATAAAGATGTTACGGCGGCACGAGTGACACTTGAATACACGCCTACCGACGATCTATTTTTTAAACTCACATGGGATAAAACTAAAGACGATTCAAACTCAAAAGGGGGTTACCGACTATTACCAAGCTTATTAACTGATGCGCCAGTGCCTGATAGCAAGTACGATTCATACACCAGCCTTCCAACAAAAAATAACGTAGAACTTGAAGGATACAGCTTCACTGCTCGCTGGGATGTAAGTAATAGCACCAGTATCAAGTATGTTGGATCTAATCGCGACAGTTATTCCCCTACTAATATTGATTTTGATAACACCTCAATTCGTATCTTTGATGTGCCTGCTATTTATGATGATGAACAAACCACACATGAACTCCAGGTAAACCACCAAGGTGATAATTACAAACTAGTATCAGGTTTATATTATTACGATGGTGAGTCTTGCGGCCAATTTGAAGCTATATTAGAAGAACTAGGTAAAAGTTTAGGTGCTGCTGGGCTTACCCGAGAAGTTAGTGGTTGTAGTAACTCAACAAGCAAAGCTGCTTACATGCAAGGCACCTATGACTTTGACGAGCAATGGTCAATGACCCTAGGCGCTCGCTATACCCGTGATAGTAAAGAAGCAACTGTTAACAATGGTTTGGTGTTTGCTACGGTTTATCCAGAGTCTGGTTGGATACCAGGGTATGTTCGACCTGAAGGGCAGCTTGTCCCTACTGTACTTGATGATAATGAAGACTGGTCGCGCTTTACTCCTCGTGCAGGTGTTGAATACCAGTACAACCCCGACATTCTATTTTTTGCAAGCTATGCCCAAGGTTTTAAGTCAGGCACGTTTAACCCGCGTGCTACCGTAGCAGAGCCCGCAGCAAAGCCTGAAATTGTAGACTCGTTTGAAATAGGAATGAAAAGCGAATGGAACGACAATCTTCGTGCAAACATTACGCTATTTACTTTAGATCATAAAGACCGTCAGTATATTTCCGTACTACCGGGCGATGATGCATCTGATTTAAATCAACGACTAGGTAATATTGGCGAGTCAACATCAGACGGTATTGAAGTAGAACTTACCTACATTGCTACTGAATCACTCACTTTTGACGTCTCTTTAGGTTATATAGACAGCACCTTCGATAATGTTATTGATACCAACCCCGAGACCGGTGAAATATTTGATAAATCAGACCGCTTTACTGTATCGAACACTCCCGACTTAACCTTCAATTTTGGTGCAACATATCGTTTATATACTGATATGGGAGACTTTGTATTTAATAGTAATTACTACCATAGAGGTGAGTATGCGTTATTTGAAGAAGACAGCCTACTAACCCAAGACAGTTACGGCTTACTCAATGCCGGCATTACTTGGTACAGCACTGACGGACACTGGAATGCAGGCTTATATGCTAAAAATTTAACGGACGAAGAGTATATGATAGGTGGTTATCAATTTGTCGCGCCCGATCCCTCAGACCCACAAAATGTGAGTAAGTACACCCCTGGACTTGGTGGCGATAATACCTTAATTGGCTATTATGGCGATCCGCGTACCGTGTCACTTACTGTTGGCTATCGATTTTAAATAATAGTAATTAGGTTTACACGACACCTTCCTCTTGTCGTGTAAACCTTGTTTCATTTTTAAAAATCACTTATAAGTAAAGTACTTGGAGTAACTTTGGATGAGCGCAGTGAATACTATAATTGCCGATGACCACCCCCTATTTCGCAGCGCCCTACGCCAAGCGGCAGCAACCTCAGTTCCTGAAGAATATATTAAAGAAACTAGCGATATAGAGGGCTTGTTCACATTACTAAGCGCGCACCCCGAGATAGAACTCGTATTTTTAGATTTAACTATTCCTGGCGCCAATGGGCTGCAAGCTCTTTCGCAGCTGCGTAATCAATATCCTGACATATTGATTATTATGGTATCAGCCAACGAAACACCCAGCATTATAAAACAAGCCATGACACTTGGTGCGTCAGGTTATATCCCTAAGTCATCATCGCTCGATATAATAAGCCAAGCTATTGCCCATGTACTAAATGGAGATAACTGGCTCCCACCTGATATTGATTTAAACGACGTACAAGTAAATGATGAGCAAAGCGAATTTTCTAGTAATCTTGAAAAGCTAACTCCGCAGCAATATCGTGTTTTGGCAATGATCGCCGAAGGGCTTTTAAACAAACAAATAGCCTTTGAAATGTCAATTCAAGAAACCACTATAAAACAACACGTATCTGCTATTTTACGTAAACTTAATGTATATAACCGTACACAAGCAGGCATTTTATTTGACCAATTATCACAAGTTGGTAAAACCGAATAAGTTGCATGTTAATGTAATCAACTTAAGTAAGGCGCTTAATCATTCGCTTAAGTGCGGGTGCTTTAAGAGGCTTGTAGAGCAATGGATAGCCCGCATCGAGTACCTTTTCTCGAATAACCTCATCATGATTAGCTGTGTTAACAATAATAGGTAAGTGGCAAAGCTTCGCTTCACGAATAACATCAAGGCCTGTTATTCCATCATCTAATTGATAGTCAATAATAAGTAATTGCGGCACTGGTAATTTAGCTTGTAATGCTTGTAGCTGCGCTAAACCTGTTGCGGTGGCTATATCGCATCCCCAGTTTTGTAATAATTGCTTGAGCGCATTGAGTACATTCTCGTCGTTGTCGATTAACCAAATACGTAATTTACCAAGCTCTGTTTCAGGGTTTTTCACTGTATTATTCATTTGGGTTGGCACTAAATCAGTGGCGCAAGGTAGGTTAAGTGTAAACTGCGTACCCTTACCAAGCTCTGATCCCATCACTAAACTAATATTTAATAAGTCACAAATACGCTTTGTAATTGCAAGCCCTAAACCTAACCCTTCGGCATTAGGCTTATCGCCAAGTTGCTTAAACTCCTGATAAATTGAATGTTGATCTTTACTAGCAATACCTATTCCGGTGTCTTCTATTAAAATAGCCAACTGATCGCTTTCAACAAGCATTTTGAAGCGAATTTCACCATGTTGTGTATAACGAATAGCATTACTTAATAAGTTACGTAAAACACGCCTTAATAAAGCTTTATCTGTTTTTACCATTACATTTTTTGATTCAACAATAAAACGTAAGCCTTTTTCATTTGCTAAAGCCTCATACTCATTTTGCAAAGGTTCAACCAAGGATTTAATAGCAAACTCACTTAACTCTACTTTAAATGCACCAGCATCGAGCTTAGTTAACTCTAAAATACTCGAAAGCAGCTCTTCTGCACTGCTCAGTGAATTTTTAATATTCAGTGCAAGCTCTGCTAGTTCTGTATCTTGTGTTTTTTCGTTCATGAGTGAACAAAATAAACTGGCCGCATTGAAGGGTTGCAGCAAATCGTGACTGGCCGCTGCAAAAAAACGTGTTTTACTTACCGTTGCCTGCTCAGCAACTTGTTTAGCTTGGGATAGTTGCTCATTAGCTTGTGTTAACGCAGCTGTTCGTGCACTAACCTTTTCCTCTAAGCTAATATTGGCTTGTTTAAGCGCCTTTTGCTGCTTTACAAACTCACTTATATCGGTATACGTTGTTACAAAGCCACCATCAGGTAGTGGATTACCTTGCATTTCAAACACTCGACCATCGCTATGTAAACGTTGAAATTTATAGGCGCTGCCAGTTTTTAAATATGCTAAACGCTTACTTACCTCCGCTTTTAAATTATGGGAACTAAACAATCCTCTCACTGCGTTATACATAATGATCTCAGCTATTGGTCGCCCAATGTAAAGGGCATCATCAGGGTAGCTAAACATCTGTTTGTAGCCTTGGTTCCACGCAACAAGCTTTAATTCGCTATCTACAACACTAATACCTTGCTGAATATTCTCGATGGTTGACTGTAATAAGTCGCGATTAAATTTAAGTACCTGGCTAGCTTCATCAACAAACTCTGCAACTTGTTCAAGAGGTTGACGCTGCTCATTTTTAGCCACATCTAAAATTAATTTAGCCGATGCTCCCCCTATCACTGCCGACATTTCTCGTTCAACAATTTGCTCTAAATCAGTATTAGCTGGTTGCTTCCATTTACTTTGATCTGCAGGAAAGTACTGTGTAACAAGTAACTGGCTTGCTTCTTTTTCAGCAAATCGCTGTAGCAAAGCTCCCAGATCTTCATAATTAAGTGGTTGTAATGTGGTATTTAAACGCGGTTCAGGTAACTGCGAAATAAACTTATTACTTTGTAAACGCTCAGCTAAAGACGCTTGACTAAATAAAGGGACTAAAAAATATACCAAACAATTTGACCCAAGCGATAACAAAGATGCCTGAGTTACACTATCTAAATTTAAACCAAGCAAGTTGGTAGGAGCCAGCCATGCTATTTGCCAAGGCCCTTGACTAAGCCAAAGCCCATCTATACCTAAGCCACTGGCTAAACTCGGTATTAATAGAGTATACCCCCAAATAATAAAGCCGCTTAAAATACCAAGTTGAGCACCTTTACAGGTCGCTTGTCGCCACCAAAGGCCAATAATCATAGCGGGAGCAAATTGTGCAACCAAAGTAAATGACATCAATCCAACATTTGCAAGTGTATTACTCTCACCCAATACACGATGCGTAAAATAGCTAAGCAGTAATATGCACACAATCACTATTTTACGGGCATGTAATAGGTTGTTTTTATCAAGTCCTCGGCTACTTGAGTTGAGCTGCGAGCGCCTTAAAATAAACTGATTTATAAAATCATTGGTGATCATTACAGAAAGCACAATGGACGAAACAATTACCATGCTTGTAGCCGCTGAAAAACCGCCTAAAAATGCAAGTAATGTAATGCCGGCGTTGTTGCTCGCCATTGGGAGAGCCAATACAAAAGTGTCGTGCCCTACGTCAGTACCATTAAAGTAAACAAGGCCTGCGTAAGCAATAGGTAAAATAAATAGGTTTATTAGTAATAAATAAATGGGAAATAACCATCGAGCTTTGGCAAGTTCAGTATCGTTATTATTTTCTATAAAACCCATGTGAAATTGCCGAGGCAAACACAACGTAGCTAAAACACCTAGTATCGTATGCGCAATATAAACATACACCGGGCTTTTAGTAGCTTGAACTTGTTGAGGTACATTTAATTGCTGCGCCTTTAAAAATAAATCACTGGGACTGTCAAAAATTACAAAGCACACATACAGACCCACCCCAACAAATGCGAGCAGTTTAACCACCGATTCAAACGCAATGCTGGCAATTAAACCCGGGTTATGCTCGCTCGGTTTTAACCTACGAGCACCAAATAAAATAGCAAATAAAGCAAGCAGCAACGTAATATAAAAGGTGCTATCAGCTAAAACCATATTGTTTTGTGTGGGCGCGCGATTGGTTAATAAATTAATACTTTGTGCGGTAGCACTCAACTGCAGTGAAATATACGGCACAATAGCAATCACAGAAATGAGCGATATCAAACCAGATAAGCTAGAAGATTGACCATAACGGGTTGATATAAAGTCGGCCATTGAGGTTAATTTTTGTTGCCTACAAATATGGGCTATTCTGCCATAGAGCTGCCACCCAAAAATAAATAATAAAATGGTCCCTGCATACGTAGGCGCTAACCACCAACCATTACTCGCAGCTTGCGCTGTCGTGCCATAAAAAGCCCAAGAGGTACAATACACCCCCAAAGACAAACCATAAGTTAATCCTTTAAAAGGTAAAACTTTATGCTTATCCGCCCAGCCGGCAACCGCAAATAATATACCGAGATACACCAGCGCAATTAAGCTAATAAACCAAATAGAAAACATATTTTTATTCTTATCGTATTTATTGATTACTTAATCAGCATAAGTGTTTTTACTAAAAATAGCAGCACCCACTTTAGTGCTAAGTTATCGTTTTAAAAGAGAATAAAAAACAAACTCACCAATAATAAGAATTATTTGTATTTAGATATTGACAGATAGTTAGATCTAACTGATAATCAATATCAACAAGACGGATTGCATACCACTTGTTAAGGAATGAATTGATTTGTTTCTCGACCCTGAAACAACGTGTGGCGCACGTAAACAGCTATGGTTACTTGTTATGAACCGCAACGCCCCTTGATGTTGATGATGAGTAACCGCCCTACTATTTTACTTGCTACATTGCTCATATCGGTGACGGTAGATATGAAACTAAAAAAGCCCTTACGGGCTTTTTTTATGTCTGTAATTTAGTTGGTTAAATTAAACTAAATCAATTAACGACGGTTTTTACGTGCGCGTGCTCGGCGTTGTTTTTTCTCTTCTTCTTTAGCTGCCTTTTTAGCTTCTGCTGCAGCGCGTAAACCAGCAACCATTACTTCTTCTTCCTCACGCATTTGCGGAGTTTCCATAGTAATACGGCCAATGATACCGTCGCGTAATTCGTTGATTAGTATTTCAGACATTTTGTATGTGTCTATTTGGTTACCACCACGAATACAGCCACGTTTTTTCCCCGCCATTTCAACAAATTCCCAATCACTTTGTGGTAATTCATCTATTTTATAACGCGCTTTTAATAACTCTGGGTATGCACGCAATAGGTACTCAGCTGTGTAACTTGCTACTTCTTCATACTCAAGTGCTGTATCACGAATGGCACCGGTAGCGCCTAAGCGATAACCTGAGTTTTCGTTTTCTACTTTTGGCCACAACATACCTGGCGTATCGTAAAGCATAATACCGTCTTCAAGCTTAATGCGTTGTTGCGCTTTAGTAACAGCAGGCTCATTACCTGTTTTTGCAACTATACGCCCAGCCAATACATTAATTAACGTAGATTTACCCACGTTAGGAATACCCATGATCATGGCTTTAATTTGCTTATCTGCACCCACTTTATGCGGCACTAGCTTTTTACAAAGCTCATTAATACGGTGTA
This sequence comes from Pseudoalteromonas sp. Z1A2, assembly GCF_011378755.1. Lineage (NCBI taxonomy): Bacteria > Pseudomonadati > Pseudomonadota > Gammaproteobacteria > Alteromonadales > Pseudoalteromonadaceae > Pseudoalteromonas > Pseudoalteromonas sp. Z1A2. The sequence goes on from NZ_WTKX01000010.1 coordinate 63,586, forward strand.
CTTCAGCTGCTTTATCATGCCCAAAAGAAATCGCTTTAACACCGTTTTCTTGCTCAAAATAATCTTTCCAGATTTGAGTCATTTTAGGATCCGCTAAATCAGCTTTGTTCAAAATTTTGATGACCGGCTTACCTTCACGCAAGGTTGCCACCATCGGGTTTTCACTACTGTAGGGAATGCGCGCATCAAGCACTTCAATGATCACATCCATTTGTGGCATTATTTCTTTAATTTCATTGCGGGCTTTATTCATGTGCCCAGGGAACCACTGTATTCCTGCTCTACTCATTTGATTTATATGACCTTTAAATTTAGGCTCTAGGCCATGGGTACTAATATGGGTACTAAAAGTAAAACTATGCTTTTGTACTTTTCGATATTGATGTAAGTTTACTACATTACTTGAAGTTATTGCAGGTGCTTGTGTTATTAGATGTTTAACGATGCCAGCTAAAGACATTTATCATTTTAGAATCATATATGTATTAATAATAATAACTTTACGCATACCAACAAAAGCAAATACATAGCAAAGGAAAGCTTGCATGAAAGAATATGAAACTGACTTAATCGATTTTCCAATCACTACAACCACTTATAAGCGCATTGAAAAGTATGCTGTTGGCTTTGATGATACGCCTGATAAAACAATTGTTCGCCTCTTAGACCTCATAGAGAACCTTAACGATACAAACATCAAAACACAAAAGCCTAATAAACCAGAACTATCATTTCACCATAATTCAGAGAGTGAGTTTGAAAAAGAGCTTATCAAATCAAAAATAGCAGAGGTAGTTATACATTATCGTGATGGTAGCCATAAAGTAAATATATGGAATGCCTCACACTTCAATGAAAGATCTGATTTGAGAGCGCACTTGTGGTCTGAGTATCTAAGTGATTGGGAGGAGGAGAACATTATCAAGGCCGAATTAGACACTTATAACTCTGTGATAGAAAAAACCATTGGTATAAGCAATCACATACTAAGAGCTGTGAACGTTGCACTAAATATTCCATATAAACAGCTTATTAAGCATGAAACTCATATAGTTCGTCACGATAGCCCAACACCTCATTTGGCTATTAGTTTTAACAATGACGCGCCGACTTACGCGAATGAATGTGGATTTGAACCTGATGATAGCTGCTACTACCTAACTGAAGAAGATTTAGGTATTAGTTTATAAATTGCGGCATAAAGCCGATGCATCAGCATCGACTTATTAATTTTAGAGGGACTTAAAGGCTGCTTCTAGTGAAATAAAAAGCAGTTTTTGACTGTATTCATGTTCATTGAAGCTCTGCTGTTGCCCACGATATTTTATGTATCCTGCCGGGTTCACCTGCAATGCGCATTTAAAGAAGCGAGCATTGGTAAACATACCTGTAATTACTCCATAAAATGGCGCGTCAAACGACACCTAATCAATTAACCCCAAGCGCTTTAAACACAGCATCGACGGGGTCTGCATAAAAGCTGATCTGGAATTTTGAGAACAACTCAGCAGGAACCGTTGGAATATCTGAGGCTGAGGCCATTGGGAGCAAAATACGCTTTGCGCCACTGTCCATAGCTAACTGAAGACTGCCTGCAAGATCTTGAACAGGATTGACGACACCACCTAAAGTCATCTCTCCCAAAACAACCATCTGCTCTTGAATCGGTCGGTTCATCAGAATTGAACAGAACGCAATTAATGCAGCGAGCGATGACTTTGTACTTGGCCCCGTATTGTGGAGCTCAACAACATGGAGGTGATACTCATGATCAGAAAACTTCGCCGACGCACTGATTCTATTCAGGTTACCTTTGAAATAATCAAAGCCAACACGCACAGCTTCTTTCGCTGCGGTATTCGAACCAAGGCCAGATACTGAGTGTTTACCAGAACCAGCCATCATCTGGGTTTCATAACGATATAACCCAAGCTGCCCAGTGCTTCCCTGAGTAACCAAGTGCACAACACCAGCGCGAGGTAAGCCCTCTGGAATTAGCTTGCTGCCACCTTGTTCCGGTACATTGACGAAGAATTCTTCTAATGAATCGTTATCGATGTAGCTAAAGTGCACATCAAAAAATTCCATTCCGCCAAGCTTTTTCAATTGCTCTTTGACTCTACGTCTAGTTTCCAGCGCATAGGTCAGGCAGGCTCTTACATCATCTTTTGTGTACTGTGCGTCGGGATGTAGTAGCTTTAATAAGCCCGAAACAGTTCTTCGCACAGCAATTACATCACGCTGATTAAGGTTATTACCGAGTTTGAAGAACTTATCTATAGCATCCGCAAAACTTCTTTTGCGCATTTCACGCATGTATTCAGCAAGATAGTCTGTGATTAATCCGTAACTATTGGTGAAAAACTCAGGACGCATCTTCGGTATTTCCCATCCAGGAATATAGGAATGGAAACGGTCAAAAAAAGCAGTGTCAATCATGGCATCAGGAAAAGGTGCCAACAGATGACTGGTCTTCACCAGTGTCTCAACGCTTTGATTGATGTTACCAACGAATACCATGGAAGCCTTCGCTTCGATTGAATCACGACCACGAGAAAATGAACCCGACGACATATAGTCTTTCATGATCTGAACGCCGTCTTTGTCTTTAAAGTTAATACCCGCTACTTCATCAAAGGCGACAACATCCCACATTCCGACCAACCCAACTTGGCGCGAGCTCATGTTATAGAACAAGTTCGCCACAGTTGTTTGTCCGCCCGAGACAAGCAATGAGTTTGGTGAGCACTCCTTGTAGACATGGCTTTTACCTGTCCCTCTTGGTCCGAGCTCACAAACGTTGTAGTTGTTTTCAACGAATGGAATCATGCGAGTGATAAGATGCCATTTCACCCGATGCTCTAAGTTGGTTGGCTCCATACCCACGGAACGAAGCAACACATCCATCCACTGATCGGTACTAAAATGTCTTCTGGTTGAAAACATCTCATCCATGTTCATGGACGGCATTTGTATCGGCTTTAAACTCATAATGGAGAAAGGTGATGTCTTCTGACCTTCCTCAAAGAAATACTGGACGGTAATAATGCACCAGATGCCGCCAGTTAATAATTTTTCGTTGTCTTGTACTATTTTGGTCGGTACAAGGGCATCCTTGATACCCAGGTTCGACAACGCAGCTTCATAGACGTCTTTTTTCTGATTGAGCTTAACGCTTACTTTGTCGATGATTTTAAACGTGCCGCGTTCACGGATCAGTGACTTCACTTTCTCCGCTTCATCTGGTCGGACATAGTTCTCAGCCAAGATTTTTTTGACATTATCAAGGCCTTGCATGACAACTTCGTCGTCATCGGACGCACAATACATCCCTAGTAAATACTCAAGCACATAGACAGGGACGTTAGCGCCTTCTTTCAATTGCTTTGTCAGATCTTTTCGAACGACACGGCCTTTAAAATATTGGTTGAGCAATGCGTCTAAATCGGCGCTTTGCATCTGATTTTTTTCGTCTTTATGATCTTGTGAAAAATCAGTTGTCATGTTTCACCTCAGCGCCTTAGAAAAAATCATCTTGGAATGCCAAATCAATGGTTACCGCGTATTGGCTATAACGGGTTCTCATTTCCGCATTCTCAAGAACTAATGTGTATTGAGCGTTTCTGTCGAACTGGGAACCAATAAGCTTTAACCTAGCTTCGCGAGTACGTTCATCCATCACTTTACTCACGCTATCAAAGTTAATCGTTTCACGACTGGATACTTCATTACCTTGTGCATCGACGATATAGACATCCAACAACCGTGCGACAAAACGCTCGCCTACAGGGTCTGTCTGAATAAATCTGACCTTGTCGATATTGTTTACTAATTTGATGGGCTGAGTGGCTGCAACAACACCTACCGGTTGTTTCTCATGTTTTGCTGCTTGTTTTTTTTGCAGCTCTCGCACATGCAGTACCGGGACGCATACTTCCTGTAGCATCGCTCCGCCATGCACAAACTTGGCTCCACCAACAAAATGAAAGCGTTGACTCCCTTTTGGCACCATAAAATTATAATCATCCTCCGGCTCTTTTATTCCATTAGCTGTATTTGAAATCGAACCTTTCCAATAACTTTCATCATCAGGCAAATCCTTACCAACGATATATCTCTTCTTGGCTTCTAAAACACCGTTTGGTTTACTGGTAAGTTTGGTCTTTTCAGCCGCGACAAGTGCTTTTTGTTGGAAGAGGAAGCCATGGTCAGCGGTGATCACAACTCGGCTGCCGTTTAGACGGTTGATAACCCGCCCAACAAGGTCTTTTAGCTCTTCAATGGCACTACGACAGGCTTCAAACGTTTTCTCTTCAGTTGCAGCCTTATCACCAATCGCATCAATGGTATCGTGATAGATATAAACTACTTCTACGTCTCGAACCTTGTCACGCCCCTCCTGGTTACTCCAGCTCATCAGTTCCTTAGAACTCACCGCCATGCCACCTACCTTCTGTAGGATGGAATTACGATTGTCTAAACCCTGTGAAGAAATACCATCCACATAAACAGCCGTGCCTTGTTCTGGCTGGTAACTGAGCGCCTTATGAGGCAATAATGCCGCCATCCCAAGTTGGGTATAACTCGGCAAAACACCCAACTGCGTAGACACCTCAGCCTTAAATCGCTTCTCGTTGTTAATGATAGCGCCAAGCTCATTCGCAATTTCAAATCGCAGGGCATCAGAGATGATCACAAACACTCGTTTCGTCTGTTTCAGACTCAGTCGTGTGCGAACTTCTTTTTCATAAAAGTCATACTGGTGCGGTACGCCAGAAATCTGCCACTTTTCAAGTAATTTCTCATTAGCCAAATGACGATCCCAGGCAAGGCCAAGCTCATACAAGTACCAGTTGGTATAAATGCTTTCGACTTCGTCGTCGAGCTGACGCAGTATGTCTGCACCTTTACTCAATACAGAGTGCACATGTTCATTGAACAAACGGTAAGCCTGGTCAAAACGATAAATGTCTGTGGTATAGGCGTCGTACATTGCTTTCGCGTTATCAAAGTGGAACCCGTCCACATAGCGATTTCGCAAGTGCATTAACTCTTCAGCGTTGCGGATAGCTTCATAAATTGCGAAGTATTCTTTGCGTGATAATGTCCAGTGGCTAGCAAGACGTCTTGATAAGACCGTATCAAACTGAACCCGGTCTAGCGCTTTACTGCTATCGAGCAAATCACGAACTAAACCACGGATTATGGCCTGTTCCACAGCTTCGAACGTTTCGCATTCGATAAGCTCAACCGGATGGTACTGGCCTGCACGAGTCGAAATTTCCAACTGTTGGCTAAGCACCTTAGAGATGCTTTCGTAGTAAGCGGCGAAAGAGCGGCTGTCGCGCCAGCTCACCATAAACGCCAAGGCTGTCGCCCGGCCTGATGCGCTTTTTAGAACATTGTTAAGCAACCAATCGCGTTCAACACCTTCAATTTGGCTCCAGAATTCAGTACAGAACAATTTCAACACGAAGTCTGAGAAGGTTGGCTCTTCGACTGTATAGCCAAAACCCTCACTCAGATATGCCCAGAGAGAGGTCTCAAGATCAAACTTTCCTAGCTGGCTCCACACTTGTTTAAAGGCATCGGGTTGGCCAAGGCTTTCATCTTCATATGAGCCGTCAGCGCCTGCGGCGGGCGCGTCTAGCGCCGTAGAGTAAGCGCGTAGTAACCCAAGCAAAATGTCCGACAAAGACGCAGAGTCAGCTTTTACAACCACTGCCATCATCTTCCTGTCTAACGACAGTTCGTCTTCGTTCTCAGTCACCCACTTTTTTAAACCGGCTATGCGCTGTTTATTGGCAAAAAAGCTCTGGCGCTTACGAATGTGCGTGCGTAGCGCCATTTTCGGGATACCCAGCTCATTAAGCAGCATTGAGCTGTGATCAGCAAAAAACTGCTCGCTATACAAACGCACGTCTAGCAACCAATCACGATCAGGCTCTGGCTCAGCGCTTGGAAAATAGATAAGGAATTTAGCTTCACGCTCATCTACTTCAATGCGTTTTTTCACTGCCAATACAGACTCATTGCCCATATTGAGGATGGTCAAATCATTTGGCAGTACCCTAGCAGTTATATCTGCCGCTTTATCACCTGATTCTTTTGCAAGCGATAAAGAATTAGCTAAATGCTCAAGCTCTTCAGTAAAGCTTTGCTCTGGGTCGTACCAAAACACAATGCGGCTTTGTTCGAGCTTGGCAGCGACACCTTGTGCCAATTCGCTAATCTGCATTAGTTAACCTCCGGGGCCGAACCAGTAATGGCCTTAACATCAGCCAACAGATCGCCAAACTTGCCGTAATTCACTTTCACGCCATCATCAAGATCCAGTGAAATACGCATATCGGCGTAGTGTTTTAGCTTGTCATCAAACTCTCGTAGCTCGACTTGTTTCTTAATTAAAGCATCCAACTCTTTCTTGAAGCGGTTCGCTTCACTGGTCGAATCAGCCGTTTCAATCTGCTTCTCAAGCTGCTCTGCATAAGCATCGTATTTGCCTAGTAACGGGGTAACATACTCAGTACGCATACGCGAAAGCGTGCCCTCATTGTAACGGTGCAGGTAAACCAGGCACTCAAAAGCCTTCTGTTTGCCTGAGCTAAACAGCCAATAAATAGGGCGTTTTTTGTAAGTCTTCAGATGATCTTTATAGAACTGAGTCGATAAATAGCGGCGGATTGTCTCTAGCGCTGATTCTGATTTCTTGGGTTTAATGGCGTTTAAGCACAGTGACTCGGCGACAAAATCAAGATTCTCTTGCAGATGTTCTTCACCCCATACGACCTGGACAAATTCGCGGAACCGATTTGTGGCGTCGTCTTTAAACCATTCTTGGTCGGTTAATGGAATGATGCCATCTTCATCGGCTGGATAGTCCATATAAGATCCTTCAGCATCTAGCAAGTCGAATCCATCATTCCCAGACTGTGCATAAACTAGACCTTCTCGGTTTAAAGAAAAACGACCCATGACACAACCTATTGAATAGCTTAATATTTCCGCTATTTTTTCAGCCCTATATAATAATTTACCTAAAGCAAGGTCTTTACTAGAAAATTGGTAATACTGGTTACAATAAAGTGATATAGTGGATTTTTTTACCTCTTTATTTGCTTGGCCACTTGCGCCGTACATCTCTATAAACAACTCATTATTTGCTTGCTCTAACTCTTGTACTTCTTCAACCAGGCTCAAGGAATTTTCATATAACTTATTGAAAGAGGATGAAATAGTTGAAGCAGGTATATTTATGATATCTAGGGACTTAAAACCGGGATTCTCTTCTTTGGACTGATAGTCATCTTTAAATATACTTACTAGCTCTTTGGCTCGCGTGCATATCAATTCATAATTTGAATCAACAATAGTTGTTGGAAAACTAGCCATAACCCCTGGACTTAGATTCAAGGTTGGATTTAGAAGCCCACTAATTAAACTACCTACTGGTGAATTTAAAAATGCCATTACATAAAAAAGTCGTTCTGAAGATGACCCTGTAAAAATTGAAGGGGATGCAAAATCAAAGATATAACCTTCAGGGGTGTATCTTACAGATAATTCTCCCCCCCCGATCATGGTCCATGTGACAGACTCCTTAAAGTAATAGTCTTCATTTCTGACATAAGCATTTTTAAAATTTTTAAGATCAAAGCCAGAGTTTTCCCAGTTCACAATATAGTTATTATTGCCGAACCACTTTCTATATTCACCACCCTTATTGCAACCATACCACTTGTATTCATCAGAATACTCAACTCCTGGCAAACATGTATCAGCTGATGAAACCTCATGCCATAACCTAATAAAACGATCGTTATCCGCTGATGACAGCCCACTCTTAATTGCGTATTCATCACCCAAATTATCTAATTTTGATATAACTTCAAGAAATCGTGGTGCTATCCAATATGTGATAGGTTGACCAGATATCTTCAAAAATGACTCTTGTGAAATTTCCTCAAATCTATTCTTATTCTGCAGTAGATTTTTTCTTTTAAGATCTTCACTACCTTCCACAAGACGATGGAAGGTTGGGTAGAAATTATTTATGTGAAATTTATTAACAACCCATGCCGCAGTTTGTACAACCTCACCACTGATTTGACTAAATGCACGCGCACCTAAATGAGCCATGATTACAAATGTATTATCTTGTAACAGATTTTTTCTTAATTGTTCAAAACTTGACAAGAACATCCAAGATTGCATGTTTATTTGAGCATTAAAGCCGTATATTGTAAGCAAAGAAAACGCTCGCTCCATAAAAATAGCAAACAAGTCTGATTTACTATTTGGGTATTGTTTCTTAGCAAAATCTTTTAAATCCGCATTCATGCCTTTGCTGCCCATATAAGGAGGATTCGCAATCACAGCATCGTAACGAATCGACAGAACCAATGCCTGATGCACTAATTCAATCAATTGCTTCGCTGCTGGCTTTTGCATTGAATCGCCTGACTCTTGTAGCTCGATAAGAGTGCTTAGTAGCTCCTTTAATTGTTCATTGTCATCGCTTGGCACATCAATCAAGGAACCAAAGGTTTTGGCCTGTGTAAATCTAGCCAAGGTTCGCTTCAGCAGTTGGTAGCGGTTGTCTGCATTGAACGAGCTTAAATCTTGCTCTTCATCGGCGAACAAGCTCTGCGATATGCCGCTTTGCCAACTTCCCGATAGATTGAGTGCTTTCCATAAGGTCGGCAGGTCAAGATGGGTACTTTCCTGCAATGAAAGTACATTGAGTCGCACGTTACGGGTAAAAATACGCTTATCGTCATCTCTAGCCATCATCATCAGCGCAAAGCCAGATAACTGTGCTGCACGATCATCTATGTCTAGGCCGTAGAGGTTGTTCTCCAAAATCATCTTTGGAATATCACGAGAGCGGAAACCACGTTCTTCGTAGATGGCTTTTAACACGTTATAGGCTTCAATCAGTATGTGGCCCGAGCCACAAGCGGGATCGAGTACTTTGATGGTTTCAGGCTCGATGGATTCAGGCGTAATAGCTTTTAGCTGTTGGTTAACTTCGTCAGATTGTTCAGCAGGCTCAATGTAGTATTCCATCTGCGATTTAATGGCAGAATCTGGATAGGTTTGAAGCCATTGACGACCGACTGAGTTTTGTACCAGGTACTTTACAATCCAGTTAGGTGTAAATAGCTGGGTAGCAGCAGGAATATCTTCACTTTTGACTACCTTACCCATTACCTGATCTTTCTTTTCAGAAATGTAGAACTGGTAAAGCCAGCCAATCACTTCTACCTGTTGCCAGTCCTCTTCAGGGATACCGTCTACCAATCCACGCAGAATTGAGTCGGTACGTGTTAGGTTGTCTGGTAGCAAAAGTTCTGTTTCATCGTCCAATGCGTCAAATAAGAAAGGCATCGCTTCATGAAGCTTATGGCACTGGCCTAACAACAGTTCACGATAAAGCTCTTCGTCCTTGTTGCCCGCAAGCTTGAGTTCAATAATGCGAGATCTATCTAATCCGAGTTCATCCGCAGCGTCTTGCGCATGGTCGATAATTTCAAAACCTTTAGGGTTGTCTGGGTGCGACAAAACACGAAAACCGTGACCTAGGTAGTCATGGATTTCCATATAGCGAACAGCACACAAACGGTTGAACCAGGTATAGGCTACCTGCTCAATTAGCTGCGCATAACCGAAAGTCTTAACTTTTCTGACTAAGCGTTCTCTCGCTGTTTTTACGCCTATTGGAAAGGCTTTTCCTTCGATAGAAAGAACAGAACCTTGCTCTTTGACGTCAGAAATTTGCTTGTCACTGTAAATACCCAGTTGATTTAATTGCTTTGAAACAGCTGAGATAAATTCACGTCTTGCTTGGGGAGCATATTTTTTAAGCTTTGCAGTATTCATAATCTTCTCGCTGTTCCGTGACCACAAACACCTTCGATGGCTGTGGTCAAATCTGTTTTAAACTGGTTGTAACTAGGCATGTCTATGCGTGTGATATCTATCCCCGTTACCATTTCATATTGCTGTTCTGTTGTCGCTTCTTGCCCTAACAATCGAGCTAAAACTTTCTTAGGGGCATTTTCATCTGATGCAGCATCATTCCCTGACAGTTCGGTTTCTAAAGCTGTGCAATGAGCATAGGGATCTTGCTTTTGACCACATATCAACCAAGCTTCGGAGGTTGGTTTGGGTATCATCGGTATCCCATGCACGCCTTCAACTCCATTAAAGCCAAGGATGATAGATTGATGTAAATCATCAAAATCACACTTATCGGTATCATGAAAATAGAAAGCCAACTGGTGTCCATTGTCTTTTGCATAGCCAGCCATTGTTGTGGCTCTATTTGCATGCTCGACGAAGCCTTTTCTTAACTTTGTACTTGGTCGATGTTTACGAACCCCCTTAGCTTGGCGTGCCAACTCGTTGCCAGAAATACAAGTCATCCAATTATTAGGGGATTGAAAATCTATATTATCTTCATTCCAATCAGGGATAATTTTCTGCAATAGGCGAACCGCTAACAATGCCATTGGACCAAGATTGTAAGATGCCCCACTAGATATTGAATGACCATTATTTGATCCCCCCATATCTGAGCTACCTTCACCTGTTACCAAGATGCTTGTAATCATAATGAACCTACCGACTCAACTTTGAAGAATTTGCCAGAAACTCGGCTTCATCGGCAGCATCTTTTAGGTAAACGTCAAGCATGGCATCGCCAGGAGCCAGCGAATTAAGTTTCTTAGTCAGAGATGGTAAGGCAAACAATTTTGTTGCTTTGGTATGTCCTTGTTTATTTTTATAAACAAGAGTTATAGAATTCTTCGCTAATTCATCTTCTATATAATTCAATACCATTGGGCTATGCGTTGTAATTAACACCTGTTGAGGTGAGCTTATAAATGCCTCGACCAGTTTTTCGGTTATTTCAGAATTAACACCATTCTCAACTTCATCAAATTGCTGGAATTTCGAACTAGATCTTTGACTTGCCAGTATGATTAAAATACGCAACATGCCATCGTTGATATGCTTGGCATTAGTTACAACATCGGTGTGAGACCCATCCTCGTTATAAAACCGCTCTGTTAACAAAAGGCTTAATGTGCCATCCAATTCAGTTTTAGTATCAATATTCACAACCTGAGGAAAATAACCATACAAGTTTGTTAGCAAAGTATCTCGCGCGCTCTTTTCCAAATTGTGGATATAACTGATCAAGTACTCACCAGCACTACCTATTTTTCCTGGAGAAGCAAAACGACCTGAACGTATAACCTTAGGCGATAAAAGGTCATGACTATCAACATTAGTCATAAAATTTCGAAAAATGACTGCTTCTTGGGGTAAAGCTGAATCATCTAAAGCAGACAATATTGAACCTGAATATTTGAAAATAAGATTCGGAATAGTGTCACGCTTAGTTTTTAGTCTTCCCTGATATAGACGTAATAGCTGATGGCCATTAGCTAAATCCGTTAGAGTCTCACTTGTGCACAGGCCTCTTTTCCAGTTGTAAGTGGCTTCCCACCGCAATTGCTTATCTGAAAGCTCTATATCGAGTTCAAGATCAAACGTTTCTCGTGTAGGGAAAAAATGAGAAGCAACATCTTTTTCTTCCCAACCTCTTTCACTTAACCAACGGTCAATTTTTCCTTCAATAAGAGCAGATACATAACTAAACAGTTGTAAAACCGAACTTTTCCCTGCGCCGTTTAAACCAATGATGCAATTAAACTTCGAGTCAAGGTTTAACTCAAAATCAACTAACGATTTGAATGCGCTAACGCTTATTTTTTTAATCATAATAAGCCCCTTACTTTATTCTTACTCGGTCGCCAGCTTTGACAGCAGCAATCAGCTGTTCTCTTAAAGCGGCAAGATAGGCATCAACTTCGGCTTCACTTTCAATGAATCCAGTTGTTACTGACTTTGCCATGGCATCGGTTGGGTTAATCGTTACGGTACGTTTTGCAATCGACTGTGGCTGCACTGGTTCAGGGGCTGGCTCAGGTGCTGGAGCTGCCTTACCAGCTTTCGCTGCTTCTTCTTCGCGTTTCTTCTGTTCGAGTTCACGACGTCTTTGCTCAGCTTCAGCTTTTTTGCGTTGATCTTCGATAAAGCCATTCAGCAACTCATAGGCTTCGTCCTCGTAACCTTCCGCTTCAGTTTGCTCACTGATAATTTGTGGTATTGAAGAGGTTGCTTCAATGCGCTGTCTGCACATTTGTAACGGGCGCAGTGCCTGGTTCTGTAGTTCAGACGGTGCGTGAGCTTCAGCTAGCGCTTCTTTTACACGTCCGATGCGCAGATCAACACGCTCTAAGGCATGAGTGCGTTTTTCTTCAACCAATGTTGAGTTAACTTTTGCCACCTGCTCGATAAGCGGATTAATGTGGCGCAGCTGCTCATACGGTGAGGACATATTGTAAATGCGTTCTAATTCAGTGAGCGCTTTTAATGCTTCACTGTCTTTTTCTAACGCAGGTCTATTGGCCTTAAACTTCTCGTTAAATGCGCCAGCAAGGGCTTGCCAAGTTTGAAATTGGCTATTGTAGAAGTCATCAAGATCTTCAAAGTCCTCAGCAAACTCTTCAAGGGCATCAGCGTCTTCTAAGAATCGGGCGATAAGGGCGAAGCTTGAAGTTTGCTCAAGAATACCCGCGACCAATGCAAGACCATCGTCAATTTGAGATTTACCTGGGAAATGACCATTTTTAGACATGTCGCGAAAGGATCTTAAGCTATTTAGCCATTCATCTAGACCGTCATTAACGTTGTTGGCGATCTCTGCCTCGCCACCACCTGTATAGGTAAGTGAAAAGAGTTCTTTAACTAAAACAGCCGCCTTATTAATTTGGCGCTCGTCATGTTGCCTGATCTTATGTACACGGATCTCGCCGCGTTTACGCACACTGGTAAACGGCTCGTAAGCTTTTTTCAACGCCAGATCTGTGCCTTGGGTACTAAAAGATACCTTTCCAGCCAAGCCCAGCCTTGCAGTGAGCAATAAGATTTCATTGTCTGGCCAGCCATATGGGCGCTTGCTGAAGCGGGCAACGATGTCACGTAAGTAAACAGGCTCATTACGCTCGACTTTTAGCGTTACGTACTGCTCAACCTCACGCGTAGCTTCTGGGTTACATTCATCCGCTTGAAGATCCAGTCCAATCTGAGCAATATCATCAGCAACAAGAACGGCCTGTAGCTCACGCAAAGCTTCACCAGGCGTTGCCTTGAGCATGTTCAATTTAGCGAAGGTGTTTTCGATAACGTATTTGTATGCTTCTTCGACGATGGCACTTGGCGTTGCTGATTTCTTCGGTAGTTTTGTGCCGATAGCGTAAACGTCAGCCTCTGCAAACAAAGCTTCAAAATCCGTTCTTAAGCGTTTTTCACGCTCAATATTTTCCATCTGCTTTTCGCGGAGAAGGTGTTCTTGCTCTGGTCGCTGTCCTGAATTTTGTTTTAAGAATCGGTCAGTTTTAATAAAGGTTGTCAGGTCATCCCAAAGACGCTTATGTTCGCCCAGCTTGACGAGCACGCACCCATCAGCCTCAAGCGTATGATTGATGCACGCTTGATCGTGGGAGTAATTTTCAAAGTGCGAATCCAAAGGTGAAATGACTTTAATGACTAGGTCTTCCAGCGTGGTGCCATCTTTTGGATGACCATTGCAAAAACGGCTCACCGCAAAGTCTTGCTTATTAATCGGGTAACGATAGGCACGATTACCTTTCAAAATACCGTCAAATACGATTGCTGAAAGCTTGTTAGAGACCTCTGACATTTCAACGTCAGTGTGGCGGATCTCGTTTTCGATCTCTTTTTCTTCGTTGGTCAGGAAGATAAATTCATCACCATTACGGGCAATCAGCAATTGGCGTTCAAGACGATTCAAGCTCTCTTCAATTTGTTTACGCAGCGCAATTTTATCTGCATCGATTCGATCAATTGACAGCGTTACAAGGTTGTCTAGTGTGCTTTTGACAACGTCCACATAACGGATCAAGAAAAGAGTTTTTAGGATCTTGCCATCGAATTCTGTTAAGGAATCCAACTCACAGGCTTGGTCAATCGTTCGCTTAACCGCTGGCTCTAAAAAGCTTTCAATCGGAGCATAGAAACTGTAAAACGGGATTAACACATCAAGGCCAAAGTCCTTCATCTGTTTTGCAGCTGATTGGAAAGCATCAAGTAATGAACGCTCCCCCATGGCTAAGTGCTTACCCGTCGCGCCTTTTGTTCGAATTGACTCAAACACTTTTTGAACCAGCGTGTAGTGGTAAGGCACAAACGGATAGTTGTCCACGAAAGACGGAGCGTCGGTGTAGCCCTTTAGAGACGCGGTTGTCGTTTTATCAAATGTCAGCTGATTACGAAGAATGTCGCCTTTTTCAGCAAAGACATCGATGAGGTGTGTACGAGCTTCTTCCGTTTTGGACAACAAACGCTTTTGAATAACTTCCGAGGTATTCGAGCTCGACAGCTGTAAGCGGGTACTAAAACGCCCTTGAATTTTAGAGAAGTCCTCGCCATCGCGCTTATCCATACCACCAATGGCAGCATCAATGTCTGCCTGAGAGGTAACAACGACCCAAGCTCTGCCACCACAATATGTGCCAAGATCTTCAGTAATGGTCTGAAGCTTCAACATCATTTGTGTGTTCTTACCGATAAACTGACCGACTTCATCGACTAAGAAAAGAAGGTTACGATCCCCAGTTCGATCTAAGTATTCATTAACCCACTTACAGAAGTTTCGGATATCTAGCGGGAAATTGTTTTCAACCTGCTCGACCCAAGCTTTTGCAGACTCTAATGATTGCTCACTGGCATGAGCGAGAGCTTCTGAAAGTTCGTCTCGATAGAAGTCATAGGCGTCACGCTCCTTTTCCCAAGTTGATTGGGTCAACTCAGCAAATTTATCCTTGAAAGACATGTATTGATTACGTTTATCAAGTTCGCGTTCTAAGTGGGCAATATGAGGAAAGTCAGCGCAGTATCCTACACGTTCATTAAATACTTTGAGGAAAACCTTAAGAATGGCATTTTCTCGGTCGTCCGTATTGGCTCGCGAATCGATGTTAAAAAGAATAACATCAGTGTCTTTGGTAACAGCGTTTTGGATATCGGCCAACAGCATGGCGTCGTTGATTTTGTCTTTGAAAAACTCAAACGCTTGTCGGCCTTGGCCATCTTTTTCAACAGATTTATTCTCAAGCAAATAAGATAAAATTTTCAGGAAGTGCGATTTACCCGAGCCAAAGAAGCCAGAAATCCATACGCCAATTTTACCTGACATATCACCGTGGCTTTTCGCAACAGATGGTACATAAGCTTCAAAGAATGCTCGAAAGTGACGATCTAGCTCTCGGGTTACAACATACTCATCAAGCTCGACATACACACTGTCATTGTCTTTTTGTTCCGCTTTAACAACGCCATTAATGTCACGCGTCAACTTCTTGGAAAAAATCTGTTCAATTTTCATTCGGGAGGCTCCCTGCTCTACTTTTTATTTTCAGAAAAAGGTTTTTTACCGTCTTCAGGCACAAGCTTGAAGGCGCGATAGTAGTTTTTAGATTCGATCATGCCGAAAGGATGCAAATCCCTTCCGCTATATTCACCCGGATAGAAAAGCACTAATGGCGTGCTACCCATAACGTCTTGCAGAGCACTAAGTAACTCATGCCCTCGAACAAGAGGCCACGCACTGCCTAAGCCTGACATCAACACAAACTCAAGTTCTGATGGCTTATATTTGTCCGCGATATACCTTGCCACTTTCTCTTGGCTCAGAGGCCCGGCTAGTGTTTTTCGAAGGCCATCAACACCGACTTGCAATTCACGCTGGCAAGCTCGGTCGAAAAGGCCTCGCTCCTCAAGCATATCTATCAAGACTTCAAAAATATTGAGATGGACAAAGCGGTAACCACGCTTGTTGAGTTTTTCGTCAACGTGCTTAAGGTGCTCTCGTACAAGCAGTTCATACTTGGCTGGATAGTCAAATACCCAAAATCCAATTTCATTGCCCAAGCCATCGTTTTTCAAAAACTTAGGGCTTTCAATTCGTTCCAGTATAAGATCAAGCCTGGTCTGAAGAGCCTTCATATTGTGCACTCCATTACATCAATCAAATCTTCCCGGCCCAGACGAACTAACCAGTCTTTAACTTCTGGCATTAAGTAAACAGGTTGTATTTTCTTTGTCCTGCTATCACTCAGGTAGCCACTATCAACCAATGCCTTAATTGCGTTGTTACCCATTTTTTTGACAGTTGAGTCAGAAAAACCGCCAAGTTCGGCATATGCCCGCACTCTCGTGTCATAAAACTCAGACCATGCATCAGCGGTTAAAGAGGGTTTATAGGTGCGACGAGCCTCGGCTAAGGTAAGTCGCATAAAATCAGCGACAACCGGAGAATGAATGAGTAATGACATCATCAGCATTTGGACATAGGCACGTTCACTCGCGGCTAAAAGATCAGTCATAAACTCATCACCCAGGCCTTCAATACGCCAACGGATTGTTCTGGCATAACGAATAGCCGTCTGACCGGATTTTTTCTGAAGAACATTTTGCTCAACGATCAGTGACTTCCACTCATCTTCTGGGTGTTTTTTCAGTAGCGATTCTGCGATTATTCTAGATTCAGTTATCAATAAACTGCCTCCGATAAGATCGCCTAAATATTCTTTTATATTCATAAATTCATCTCACGATTCGCTATATCCAGGAGCGAGTGCAGCATTGTCAACGCCGTATAGTGCTTCTGGATTTTTAAGTGCTAAATGGAACTCTCGCCCATTGCTCTTACAATTCTTTGAACAATCGATATTCCATAAACGCAGTAAATATCCAGCGAACGCAGCTCTTATCTCTACACGCAACCTATTGTTTTCCATTGCGTAGTCCATCGATACAGCTTCTGGATGTGCTAGTTTTGGATGAGGTATCAGCTCTAGTTCAACGATTCGGTTCCATTGCTTATCCCACTGAAGAGTCTCAACTTCGTCGTTAACCTCATCCTCTAACAACTCAACTTCACTTATTCTGGTTAAAACAAAATCCCTAAATTCTCTATGCTTTCTATCGAATGCTCGGACATGCCATCTCAAGCCATTGTCAATCAAGGTATGAGGAACTATTTGCCTGCTCCCATGACCACTCGACAATGAGGTGTACTCAATATTAATCACAGCGCGCTTATGTATGGCTTCACTAATAGCCGCTACCACTTCCAATTTCGGCTTATTGAGATGGAATGGTGCTTCACAAGCCATAGGTGGCCTGACCTTGCCAAGAAAGCCATCACCGAACCCTTGGCTTATCGTCGCAAGAGTTCGAACAACGTCATAATCAAACAACGGCTGGAATGCGCTCGTCTTCAAGTGCACTCTGCGCTTTTCGTCATACATAACGTTGTTAGGAGCCAACTCTTTGTACCGCGCAAAATCTTGTGTTGCCACAGACGGCGCTACGCTAAATCGCTCGGTTAAATAACTACGCCCAGCTTCACCTTTAAATAACAAAGTGAAATCAATATGAGCGAGTCGTTCTCTCTGTGCTTGGCTAAGCTCTTCAAGTCCAGTGTTGTCTTGCACTGTCAGCCTCTCAATCCATCTGGGACAAGCCCTAATCATTTAAAACTAGGAAGCCATCGATTGAATGCCATCAAGCAACCTACTTTTTTTCATTAGGTCTCATAGTATCAAAAAGTCGTCTTGTTGGCTATAAAACTTGGCTTGACATTATTCAAATATTCTTTATCTGGCCTGAGCTGAAACTCTCTCAGTAATGGCAGTAACCCTTCAGCAATCGCTCTCTGGGAGGACTATTGACCACAAGACATCAAGTTCTTCCGTAGACCGTTGATAAAGGGATAAATAAGTATTACAAATAATATTATCATTCACTTAAAGATTAAAATAATAGTCTATTAATGATAGGCTTATTCTGCTCTTTTAATTACTCCTTCCTTCAACCTTTTCCATTATCCAATCATCAACTTCAGACTCAAGCCAGGCCACCGATTTAGCACCTAGCGATACTTGCTTTGGAAATGTGCCTTTAGTCATAAACTCATAAATTGTTGAACGACCAAGTGATGTTTTTTCGATTACTTCTTTTAATTTGATTAAACGCATGGAATTTCTCCGGTTGGTTATTAGTACATAACCTTTCCGGGGTCAGTATTTTTTTATGCTCTTCAAACAAAAAACTTACACATATACATCACTAACTTGCATGAACCACTTAAGAGGAATTTACAATGCAAGGTCAACAGTCGTTATATGAATTTAAACACCCCGTAAATGATGAGCAAATACTAGAAGCCGCTGCGTACATAATCGCTAAGAAGCAGTTTCGCGATGGCGTATTAAATAGCCCTAATGATTGCGAAGAGTACTTAAAACATAAGCTCGCAATACATGAGCATGAAGTATTTGCTGTACTGTTTTTGGATAGCCAGAACCGCATACTAGAGTTTAAAGAGCTATTTAGAGGCACTATTAACGCTGCCAGCGTTTACCCTAGAGAAGTTGTTAAAGAGGTACTGGAGCTTAATGCTGCATCCATTATATTGGCGCATAACCACCCTTCAGGCGTTACTACGCCTTCTCAAGCAGACAAGCTTATTACTACCAAATTACAGCAGGCACTTAACCTAATTGATGTATCAGTGCTTGATCACATCATCATTGGCGAGAACACGTATTCATTTGCTGAACATGGCTTAATTTAAAAGGAATTAGATATGGCGTTACAAATAGAACAAGTACCAGACTTAAAAGTGCCTGACTCTTTTATTGGTGTGATTGTAAGTGCAGTTATTGAGGGAGGTGACTCGGTAGGCGGAGCTAAGGCGGTTACGCTTAACTTTAGAGATCCTGATTACAGCCCTGAAGCTGGAGGCTTTCACCCTGTAGAGGTTAGGTTGGAAAAGCAGGCCACCAGCTGGCAGCTTATTTATATTACTGACTTTTCGTATCAGGGCCGTCATACCCCTGAACTGATAAAAGAAATTGATGTGTGCTTTAGCATTAAGCAGGTTTATCACTTTCTAGCTGGTTGGTTGAATGCTAGGGAAGGTAAAGAGTTGTTAGCCTTGTTTATTTCTAACTTTGTTGAGTACTACAACACAGGTTGTTATCAGGTTACGGTTACTACTGAGTAACTGGAGGTTTTTATGGCTGAAGTACAAGCGGTTAAAGATCTTGATACAGTGAGACTTGTTAGTTATTTGCTAGAAAAACGTTGCTCAAGGCAAATGAGCCAAATATGGAACATTGGCTTAAATCTCGCGCTTAGAATATCTGACTTACTCGCAGTGAAGTTCACTGACATAAATAACGATAGGTTGATTATTTACGAGTCAAAGACCTCAAAATTAGCTGAAATTAAGCTAAATGATAAGGCGCTTAACTTAATCAACGAAATTAAGCTTACTCATCCACAGCATATCTACTTATTTCAATCATACCGAAATCAACAAGCAATTAACTCAAAGCCTAAACCACTATCGCGTAGAGCGGTTACTAAAGCATTTGCGCTAGTTGGTGAAGAACTAAATATTCATTTAGGTACTCACTCAATGCGTAAAACACGCGGTTATCACTTGTATCAGAAAACCCACGACATCGCCCGAGTAATGAAAATGCTTCGCCATAGCTCCGAAGCAACAACACTTCGTTATATAGGCATAACACAGGAGGAAATAGACAAAGACTTTGAAGAACTAGAGCTATAACTCTTAACAGCGTCATTCTGGCGCTGGTTTTACTTAATTAAAAGGAAGGCATTATGTCTTTAGATAAAGCCGTTTCATGCGGCTTGGTTGGTAATGAGCTATCTAAACAGATAACTGGCAGTAATGACTCTAGCGTAAGCAGAACAGCTGTGGCTATAAGCTCCGGTGCAGCTGCTGGAGCGCTTACATCTGGTGCAATAGTAATTGGTGCAGGCGTTGCCTCTGCGCCCGTTACAATCCCTTTAGCTGTTGCTGGTGGAATAGTTGCTGGCATTGCTAGTTTGTTTGATTAGTTAAATACGAGTGCTCAATATGAGCACTCTTTTATAGTGCAATAACACCGTTTATTTTTTAGGTTCTCATAATGGTATTTTGAGAACTTGCCAGCCCTTGTCGCATAAGGGCCTAGGTCTATTTAACTAGTTGAAGGTCTCAAAACACTGTTAAGTAGCTTAATGGGAAGTTGATTACCTCCTACTGCAACCAAAGTAATTATCTTTACTACCAAAAGCTTTTGTATCAACTTTTGCAAAATAACTGACTCTAAAAAATAGCTGTTTAAAATCCTCTGCAAAGTTTTCACTGTTTCTATTAAGCCTGTATGTATGATTATCAGGAAATTCTACACACTTACCTGCATCATAGGTTTCAATCCCTATAGCCTTGGCCCAAGCCCTAATTATACGAGAAGCCATATTATCACCATTACCTTGATAGCTACCTAAACCATAATAAGTGTCTTTATTCAGAAATATGGCGACATGATAATGAGGCATGCAAGAGCTATCTTGCTCTTTAACCCATATATATCTCAAACTACTGTGGTGGGCATTACCATTTCTTTTAATTTTACCTTTAATATCACGCTGTATTTCTAGATCTAGATTCTTAAAAAAGCTTGATATATGGGATGTTTGTAAACTTGCAATTTGATCAATAATGCCAAAGCTAATTGGAAACCTTAAATCGAACCTAATAGCTAAAGTCCTTGGGTGCTCATTCAGGCTTTGAGTTAAAACCTGCTCAATAGATATTAAATAATTTTGTATCAAGTCTCCGTTATTCCATACAGGAATATTCTTGTAGAAACCTCCTTTATTTATCACTAAGTTCCTATTAACTGGATGACGTTTATTCATTATTTTCCTCTTGATTTTGGTTAGTCACATAAGAGGTGTCTCCTTAGTAATTATTTATCCATTATTCCTTTATATGCTCGAAGAGGTAGTGCCGTGTATATATTACCTATACAGAAAAACACCCCATCAGGTTTGTGTGGTATGAATCAAAAAATCATAAGCTACCTAGTTGAATTTGACTCAATGAAAAAAGAGAAAAGTAGTACCGATGTGGGATCAATTCATCTGCTTATAAAGCTTAACATTTGCTTTTTAAAACTGACATGTAATAGAGTAAAAAATAAAAACATAGAAAACACACACCAAAAACAGCTGAGAGCTATTAAATTGGTACCAAAAAAGATTTATTATGTTACGTTTTTTTTACGAAATATATGTATTTTTTTATGAATTAATTACTTATTAAATACATTTTAGTTATGCTATAAACAGGTTTTATCTGACAGGGAATTACAAAAATGTCATGGCTAGAAGTATTCAAGAATGATGAAAGAACGCTGTATTGGTTGGTTAATTATATTCATCACAATAATTTATTGTGCGTTGAGTACTTCCCTACAAATATCGAACAAGCTCGTGAGATTATTCAAAGATGGGAAAGTGAATTTATTAATGGCGTAAGCGAACGTTCAAAACACCAATTAAGCAATATAATGGGGAACTACATTGCAAATGTTCTACCTATTGAGAGCTTTGATTGGCTATCAGTTAAAAACCCAAAACAACTATCTTGGGTACTTTTTTACATAAACCTTAACCCTATCCCACAGTTTCATTCCGCTCTACCAGATAAGTACTATAGAAATTTTGCAAGCAACATTGAGGAGGCATATCCGCTGATAATAAAAACTTTTGACGCAGCAATGACCCATGATGGACTTAAGCAAAACTATTTATTAGCCTTAAAATGCGCATATTCGCAATATGTAATAGGTAAAAGCCCACTTCCCTGGTTAGACATGAAAGATGAGGAAACATGTAGTTGGGTTTGGCGTTATCTAGTAGAAAAAGTAGAGGAGGCGTCGAAGCAAAAAGATGTGTTTCAATTTATAAAGCCTATTGATAACGAGACAATATATTGGTCATGTATTGCACTAATAGGTAATTGGGAGCTCTTAAAAAATCGCTATGTAGAAAATATTGATAAACCGCTTTTTAATCATATCAAAACAATCAAACCTTCTAACACTACGAGTGTGAATTTAAAAACAAATAAATCTCTTCCTACAGAGTACTTTTTAACAGCTCCCGATCTAGGGTGTAAGTATCAAATTAAATTTCATGCTGCCGACTTTACTATTAATCAGCTCACTACTACGCCCTCTACACCTCTAATTACATTAAATTTCGATAAGTTAATCAGCACAGATATCAGATTTCTCACTATTACTGCTCCCTCGACATCTCTAGTTGCATTTAAAACTATTGGTATTGTTAGAGTTAACTTATTACCTAATTGCACGTTTACTTACATTACCGAAAAACTTAATCAGCCTTCGGCTTTAGACGACTCTTTAGAAATTAATGGCACGCTACCCGTATCAGTAGATCTTTTACCTACTCAAAAAAATCTCATTGCCTACTTATACAACGCGCATAAGCAAAAAATACATCGTCAAAGAAATAATAGCTTATTAGGTTTAAATAAAGCCAACCAGAAAAAGCTAACCAACTACGCTAAAGAGCAGAATACCACTGAAAAAAAAGCCCTCAATGAAATAGTCAAAGCAATGCTTGATTAGGTTCTATTACTTTAAATTAGCTTGCTCAACAAACTCACTCCACCAGCCCATTATTGGCCTGCGTTGCTCTAAATAATCCGAGCGGTTATATGCCGCTCTTGTTTCGTTTTCATCTGCGTGGGCTAGGCAAGCTTCGACCAAAAGGCTATCGTAACCTTTCTCATGAAGCGCTGTAGAAGCAACGGAGCGCAAGCCATGGGCTACCAGCTTACCTTTGTAGCCTAAACTACGTTTAATAGCTGCATTAACCGTATAGGTACTTGCATGGCTCTTTTCATTACGCTCACTCGGGAATACATATTCATGGTGACCGCTGAGTGGTTTCATTTGATTAAGTATTGCTAAGGTAGCTGGTGTTAAAGGTACTCTATGGGACCTTCTACGCTTCATTTCTTCAGCTGGGATCACCCATACAGCATCTTCAATATTAATATCGGTCCACTTAGTGCCTGCGGCTTCCTTTGAGCGAGTCATAGTGTGCAGTTGCCACAAGATTAAAAGCCTGGTTTTATTTTGAATGGTTTGAGAATTATTTAAAGCAGTTAAAAAGTCAGGCAGCTCGTCAGGCTTAATAGTAGCCATATGCTCTACTGTATTTTTAGTAAATACTTTTATAATTTTTGCTAGTGGATTGGCATTGATAAAACCATGATTTACCGAGTAATCCATGATTTGATTTAAGCTTTGGCAAATACGCTTAATTGTTGAGTGTTTACCGTCACTCTCAAGTGGCCTAAGAATTTCAATGGTATCAATCGCTGTAATGCTTTCTAAAGGCGTATCTTTCAACTTGGGGAAAATGTACATCTCAAGCGTTCGCCATTCCCTAGCTGCGTGATGAGGTGTCACAGTAGGCTGTTTTCGTTCAAACCAAAGTTCTGCGGCAGCTAAAAAAGTATTCGCAGCTTTACGGCTCTCGGCCTGTTTTTTAGCTAGTTCATGTGCCTTTGGATTAATGCCTTGAGCCAATAATTCTTGGTACTCAATAGTTTTAGTACGTGCGTTAGCAAGTGATAGTGCAGGATAAAGCCCTAAAGGTAATTTATTAAATTTATTACTTATTGGATCTTTAAACTTAAATTGCCAAGATTTAGTACCGCTAGGTAAAACACGCAGTTGAAGACCGCCACCGTCAGAAAGCGTTTGCTCTTTGCCTGTACTAGTAATTGATTTTATTTTTTTATCCGTTAGACGAACTACAGCTCTGGCCATAATAAGCTCCACAATGCTAATTAAGGCTAGTATATATAAAATACAATCTCATGGGTACTAACGTGGGTACTAAAAATAGTAGAAGCAACAAGATTAGACTGGACAAATACGGAATAAAAACAGGTTAAACACATGTTTTTAATATGATTTAAGCATCTCTACGGAGTGGGGCGGAAGTTAATACAAGCGCCCAGGGAACCACTGGATAGCCATTTTTAACTCCTAACGTATAATTAACCGCTATTTTAACTGGCAATTCATTTAATTGCGCTATACTGGCGCAAATTTTTTCAGATTAGTTGTTATGGCTCTTAAATCCACCATTATGAAAGTGCAGTTATCGCTTAGCGATATGGACCGCCACGTTTATCAAGATTTTAATTTAACCTTGGCTCAACACCCATCAGAAACCGACCAAAGGTTGATGATTCGCTTACTCGCTTTTGCGCTAAATAGCTGTGATGGTTTAGAATTTACTAAAGGGTTAAGTGCTGATGATGAGCCTGAACTTTGGCATGTAAGCTATAGTGAAGAAATAGAACTATGGGTTGAACTTGGCTTACCAGATGAGAAACGCCTTAAAAAAGCCTGTAATAAATCTAAAAAAGTGGTGCTATATACTTATGGTGAAAACAATCAAGCAATTTGGTGGCAAAAACATCAACCTAAATTGTATGAATTTAAAAATCTAAGTATTTTTAGCCTTGATTACGCAGCAACACAAGCACTTGCTGCTTTGGTTGATCGTGGAATTAAGCTCGCCATTTCCATTCAAGATGGTGAAGTATGGGTAAATACCGATACAACCAATATTGAAATAAAACCGCTACAGTTAATGTAATTACGGTAGTTATACCAATTGCATTAAATTAGTTATCTATTATAGCGACAAATAAATAAGTCGATAACAAGGCGAAAATTATGACATATAGTTGTTCTATCTAAATAATTTTTAACGCAGGTAGCGGATTATCTAATACGCTAGGATGATCATGTTTTTAATAAAATTGGTATTAGGGAGCATATGAAAGTTAAACACGTTATTGTTTTACATGGCTTGTATATGTCTGGCTTTGTTATGCGCCCACTTTGTTCACGACTTGAAGAGTCGGGTATGACGGTATTAAACATTACCTATAATACGCTCGACCCTCACCGCGATACCATATTTGCACAAATTGATGAGTGTATTTCTAACGAACCTGCAGCGCTTGTATGCCACTCAATGGGAGGGCTGATTGCACGTGCTTACCTAGAGGCAAACTCTCCTGCTAGCCAGAATATTACGAAGGTAATTACACTGGGTACTCCACATAAAGGCAGCCATATAGCGCAAAAAATGAAGCAAAAAGGGTTTGAATCATTTTTAAAAAATAGTGTTGAATTTTTGCTTACTAAAAATGGTAATTGGCCTTTTAAAGCTAAGCTTTATAGTATCGCAGGGGATTTACCTATTGGGCTTATGCCTTTAATAATCAAAGGTAGCCAGTCAGATGGCACTGTATTACTAGATGAAACCAAACTTAAAGGTATGGCCGAACATAAAGTGTTTCATTTAAGCCATACCAGTATGATTTACTCGCGCCAAGTACTCGATTACATTTTAAAGTGCTTAAACGAGAAAGATTAATCCTCAGCATTGGCTGCTATTTTATAACTAATTAAAAATATCACAGCCAGTATCAGCGGAATGGGCGCCGCAATGTAACCAAAAAAATCTGAGTTCGCAAAGCTTGCTCCTGCTAAGTGCGCGACTAGCCCAAGCACAAATGCGATGACTGCAATTCCTACCACGATTAACTCTGCTTTATTTTGTTTCGCTGTTTTTGCATGCATGTTATCTCTCCTAATTATTTCGACAACATTATTATGCGCCGTTAGGGTGGATGATTTTTGACCTACATCAATAAAAAAATAGCTAAGTTATTACCTTGAATAAAGTTTGTTTTAGATCATGATTTATATACTTCTGGGTTTTATTTATTTTTGAGGGGTAGTATTTTTATTAATCAGTCCCATTTCTATTAATAGTCTAAAGTGAATACAGGTATCAAAAACAGCTAATAGGTTAAAACTATTAACTAGATACATTTAAACGATTTTACTAATTTATCGAAATTAGTAATACTTATCACAAGTTCACAAACAAACGGTTATTCAGGAGCAAGTTATGTCACATGTAAACGCAATTGGTCTAAACAGCGCAAAAAGCGAAGACATCATAAAGTCACTCAATACATTATTGAGTAGCTACCAGATTCAATACATGAATGCGCGTGGTTTTCACTGGAATATTAAAGGCCGTAACTTTTTTGAACTACACGTTAAGTTTGAAGAAATTTATAACTTGCTACTTCTAAAAGTAGATGAAGTTGCAGAACGTATTTTAACGTTAGATGGCGCACCACTACATGCATTTTCTGATTACCTTGAAGTAAGTAAAATTAAAGAAGCTAAAGGTATTAGTGATGGTGTTACAGCCGTAGAAAACCTACTTGCTGGTTACAGTACATTAATTCACATGCAGCGTGATATTTTAAGCCAAGCTGGTGATGCAGACGATGAAGGTACAGCCTCACTAATGAGCGATTACATTTCAGAGCAAGAGAAACTGGTTTGGATGCTAAAGGCTTACTTAGACTAAACCAGCAAAAAAAAGCCCTCAATGAAGAGGGCTACAAATAGGGATAAATCGTTAAATAATCAAGCGATTCGGTTACTATATTAGCCTCCTCCCAATACTAAACAACGCCCCTGTTACCAGTGGCGTTGTTTTGGGTTTAAGTGGGTGTAATGCTCATATATTGGGATAAACAATGTATAAGCATTACTACTACATTATTTTTCCCCATGAAAAAGCCCCAGCAATACTGAGGCTTTGTGAACGTTACGAATTAAGTAACTATATTAGTGTCGTTATTGTTGGTTAGAATTTACTTCTAAAACCTATGTAGAATGATTGACCAATTGGGTCATACGTACCTGCATCTGTTTCAGTACCAGTACTTGAACCGCTCACACCCGATAAAATGCGTGGTGGCTCTTTATCAAATAAGTTACTCGCACCAGCGTAAAGCTCTGTTGAATCGCTGATATGGTAACTTGCTTGAACATCATGATATGTCACTGAACCAATCCCTACTCCACCTGGAGCAATACCAAAACCACTTAAGAATTGATCATCAAAGTCTGCAGCGCCAATGTAAGTTAAGCTCCAGTTAAAATCAAAGTCGTTAAGTTTATAACCAAAGTTCCAGTTAGCTTTATGCTCTGATGCACCAATTTCTCCAGCAAACTCATCTTTATCAGCGCCTGGAAGTGGAATGCTATAACCATCAATTAGGTAAGTATAAGCAAGGCGAGTTCTAAACGCACCTGGGCCAATATCAGTAGAGTACGTTAGTGTTAAATCAACACCTTCTGTACCTAAACCACCACTGTTAGATACACCACTGTCAATAAACTCTAGTGAACCAGCACTATTATTACCTGATGGCGCACTACGACGAGTTATAAAGTCACAAAAGCTTGTATCGCCACCACCATAACATTGGTCAAGAATAAACTGACGAGGTGTTGATACGATTGCATCTGTAATTTCGATATCAAAGTAATCAAGCGTAATGTCTAGGCCTGATATTAGATTTTCTGGTGTAAATACTAAACCTACTGTCACAGAGTCACCAACTTCTTCTTTTAAATCTTGGTTGCCACGGTTAAAACCACTAATACCTTGTAAGTCAGACTGGTTAAGCGTGAACTCGCCATTTGAAGCGATATTAGTTGTAACACCAACATCTGTACGACAAGCATCACCTGCAGCACCACCGCCACTATTAGTAACACCTAAACATGGATCGTTTAAACCACTTGGGAAAGTTTGTGAAGGTGGAGAAAATAGTTCATCGATATTTGGAGCACGTGTTGAACGTGCACGGGTAGCACGTAAACGTAAGCTATCCATTACTTCCCAGTCTATACCCACGTTCCAACTTTCAGTATTGCCTACTGTTGAGTAGTCAGACAAACGAACTGCTGCATTCATTGTTACAGAATCAAGCACGGGGATGTTTGCTTCTACATAATATTCAGTTACATCAAACGAGCCTTCTGTTGCTGGAATTGCATTACCCGCATTAAGGCCAGCTTGCTGTAGAGCATCAAATTCACTACGTGAGAACTCTTCACGGTATTCAAAACCAGCAGCGATACCTACCGTACCTGCCGGTAAATCCAATAAATCACCTGAAATATTACCACCAATGATTTCTTGCTCAACCGACGTTGAAAGTGAGCTAGGTGCACTTACAAAATCAATAGCACCTTGCGATAGCGAATTGAAACCGTAAATGTCTACCGGCGCACAGTTAAAGCCACGTGCTGTCGCATCGATACAAATAGCCTCATCAGTAATACCATCACCATCTAAATCTTGGCTATCGATAACAGCCTCTAAACCTTGACGAAAGCTTTGTACGTTAACTAAACCACCAGAAACTTGCTGCTCTTTTGTTTTACCGTATACATAGTAAGTATCGTAGAACCAACCATCTGCTATTTCACCTTGAAAGCCTAGTGCTAAACGGAATGTATCACGCTCAGCTCGTGCTCCACGGTTACCGATATCACTTAAGCGCTTTGCAAAAAAGATATCACGCATACCATCACCATCGGTGTCGGTTGCTGCGTTATATATATCATCAGGTACAAATGCGTTACGCAATATTTCACCGTTTACATTAAATTCAATTGGTACTTGGCCATTTGCATAGATGTCGTCAGAGGCAAAAGGAAATGGCTCTAATTCAGAAACGGTTGTTGTTGCAGCGTAAGTACCTTCATAAAAAAAGCTATGCTTGTCGCTTAGCTCGTAGCTACCATTTGAGGCAAATAAGTAACGTTCTGTAGGTATCGCTATCGTACGTACGCCACTTCGGTTAAAACCATTTGCAGCTACGCCATCGCCACCGTTAGTACTAAACGAGTTTTGTAGGGTGTTTGCATCATTAAACGTAAATGTTTCATCCCCAGCGCTAAAGCGACCCTGTGGCGGAAATGAAGATAAAAATGGACTTACAGCATCAAATACAGAACCTGGGTTTGCTACTGGATCATCTTCAAAGAAGATACCTGAAAATTGGTCTACTGCCGAGCGGTCACGGTCACGTGAAAAAACAGCACCTTGATCAGAATACCCAAGATGGAACATCGCGTGCCCTTTCCCATCTGAGCTTGATAAGCCTGAGGTAAAGTTAAATTGGCGTGATTCATCATCGCCTTCGCTTGATTCACCATATTGGCCTTCGAATTCAATACCTTCAAAATCATCTTTTAGTACAAAGTTAACTACACCAGCAACAGCGTCAGAACCATAAACAGATGAAGCACCACCTGTCATAATTTCAACACGTTCGATGAATTGACTCGGAATAGTATTTAAATCGACAGCAGAGCTACCTGGTACACCTGATACATAACGACGACCATTCACTAAAACCAATGTGCGGTTAGAGCCTAAATTACGTAAATCAACAGTAGCAACACCCGCACTTGCGGTATTAAAGTTTGAGTTAGTACGGCTAATAGCTGGTGTACCAAATGCAGGGTTCTCTAATAATAAGTCTTGAATATTTAATGACCCTGATGCATCGATAGCAGCACTATCTACAACTTGAATAGGAGCCGATGACATTGCCTCAGCTGAACGAATTCGAGATCCTGTAACTTGTACGCGTTCTATTTTAGTTATTTCGTCATCTTCTGCTGCAACACCTTGAAATGAAAAGCTTGCAAGTATCGCGCTGCTTAGCGCAACTGTTAACGACGATTTTTTAAATAATCGCGCGCTACCTTTGTTAGTTAATGTCATATAATTCCCCTGAATTGTTATTTTTGTAACTAAATGGTTACTTCGCGGATTACAGTAAGGGGATTTATTTAAACACTCTACGGGCATTATTTATGAGGCGTAGTCTTTGGTACGAATAGCAGCTTTTATGGGATGAATCAGTACGTCACAATTATTTTATAAATATATTGTACTTTTCATAACAGTTTTTCCGCTAAGCACGGTCTTTATTATTATATACAGCAAGAGATATAAAATAATGATCGCTTCTTTTCATGCATTAACTTTTGTTAGTAACACTAAGTTTGCAACATTTTTAACAAAGCGTGTGCAAGATCACCGACACTTTGAATCTCAATCTTTTCTTCAAACAAATAGGTTAGATCAAATAGACACAGATCAATACAACGTACTGTTTTACGAACTAACCAACCTAGCTGACCCTATGCAAATAGTGCATTTAACTGAGCTTGCTAAAAAGCTGAAGTTAGTCATTATTGCTCAATCGGGACATTTTGCGAGTTTTGCCTTTGAAGTTGGCGCTGTAGATTTTTTAATATTAGATTCAACTGCATCACGTATTGATAAATGCTTTGATAAGCTGATTCACCTTTGCCCGATTGCAAGTGCGGCCGAACGCCAATACCAGCAAAGCACACAAGCTGAAAAGCCATCATCACACATTGTGGTTAAAGATGTAGGTAAGGTAAGGCTAATTGATATAAATGATATTATTTGGATTAATGGCGCGGGCAACTATGTAGAGCTGCATTTTACCCAAGGTAATACGCCGGTACTACATCGCGAAACCATGAAAAATATTGAACAACAACTAGAACCTGAAGGATTTGTTCGCATTCATCGCTCTACGCTGGTAAGAAAACAAGCTATTTGCGAACTGATGCCTACTGACAGTGGCGATTATAGAGTAAGACTGAAAAACGATATGTGTTTAAACCTTTCACGGCGCTATAAAGGGTGTTTAGAGAGTATTATAAGCCCTCTTCAATAGCGGTTTATAATACTCATATTAATTACCAGTTCTGTTTTATATAACTGTCATTTGGGTGCACTAATAAATAGCTTTCGGTATCTTTATAAAAATTAACTTCTACATCGCTATTTTTCCATACTTTTTCAAACATATTTTTAGCTATGATATTAATGTTTATATAATCAACTCGTTGATAGCCACGTTCTTTTACACCGGCAAAATAGGCCTCTAATGAATCGAGGCCATCCAAAGTTAACAGCTCAAACTCTTTTAAATTAACAACCACAAACTTAATCGTATTTTCAGGGTGAGTGCTCAACTCCTGAACAACTCCATTAGTTAACAGCGTAATGCCTTCATTATTAAAGCTCCCTTTCAATTCTAAATACATCTGAGGGGGCTGTGAACAAATTTGAAATTCACCATGTGCACCAAACATATATCGCCTTACATATATCAACTTCTATATATAGGATAATACAATTTTCCGATTTTGCAGTTAATTTAATAAAGCAATAAAAAAGGCCATTTCGAGTGCTTTTTCCTCTAAACTTTTAAAGCGACCTGATGCACCGCCGTGCCCTGCATCCATATCGGTTTTAAATACTAAAATATTACTGTCAGTCTTAAGTTCACGCATTTTTGCAACCCACTTCATAGGCTCCCAATACTGCACTTGTGAGTCATGAAGACCGGTAGTAACGAGTATGTTCGGATAGTTTTGGGCGCGAATATTGTCATACGGCGAGTAAGCTTCAATTACATCATAAAACTGAGGCTCATTTGGATTACCCCATTCATCATATTCATTTGTTGTGAGCGGAATACTTTCATCAAGCATCGTGGTTAATACGTCTAAAAATGGTACATGACAGCCAACACCGCAATATAACTCTGGTGCTTGGTTTACAACCGCCCCCATTAATAAACCACCAGCACTGCCGCCTGAGGCAAACACCTTGCTGCTATCACAATAGCCTTGTGCAACAAGCGCTTTTGTCACATCAATAAAGTCACTAAAGCTATTTTGTTTATGCTCTTTTTTACCTTGTTCGTACCACTCGCGACCTAGCATTTCAGAGCCTCGAACATGTGCTATTACATAAACAAAACCACGATCGAGCAAGCTCAGCGATGAACTTGAAAAACTTGGATCAATCGTATAGCCATACGCACCATAGCCGTATTGAAATAACGGATTTGTGCCATCTTTTTTAAAGCTGTCTTTTCGATAAACAACTGATACGGGTACTTTCACTCCGTCCCGAGCAGTTACCATTAATCGCTCAGACTGATAGTCATCGGCATTAAAACTACCGAGTACTTTTTGCTGTTTAAGTAGTGTTTTTTCGCCAGTTGCTAAATCAACATCATATAAAGAACCTGGTGTTGTTAAACTTGAGTAATAAATACGCGCAGTGCGTGTGTCTGGCTCTGGGTTCATTGCTATTGCAGCATAATAACAAGGATCGGCAAACTCAAGTGCCATACGATCCCCTTGCCTATTAACAACTACAAATCGAGCTTGCCCTTGCTCGCGTTCACTCAATACTAAAAAGTCATTAAATAACTCTACACCTTCAAGCAGTACATTCTCTCTGTGAGCTGTATGCTCAACCCATTGTGTTTTATCAGCAATTGTTTCGTTTGTTGCCGTCATTAATCTAAAGTTTTTAGCTTGCCAGTTAGTCACAATATAAAATGTGTCACCTAGCTTATCTACGTCAAACTCGTGGCCATCTTCACGCGGCATTAATGCTTTAAATTCGCCAGTGGGCTTATTAGCATCAAGCACCCATGTATCGTTGGTCTCTGTCGATGCTAAATCAATAATAATTAAGCTTTCATCGCGGCTTTTACCAAGTCCCATAAAAAAGCTGCTGTCTTGCTCTTCGTAGACCATTACGTCTTGGCTTTGCTCGCTGCCAAGCTCATGCCTAAATACTTGGTATCCTAATAGCGTTTTTAAATCTTTTTTTACATAAAAAACAGTTTTATTGTCGTTAGCCCAAACAACTTGTCCTTCTGTATTTTCAAGCACATCAGGAAGCATTTCACCGGTCGCTAAGCTTTTAAAGCGAACATTATAAATACGACGACCTTCAGTATCTTCAGAGTAAGCCATAAGCTGCTCGCATGGGCTTAGTGCGACTTCGCCCAGCTCAAAAAACTCAAATCCTTCAGCTAAGACATTAACATCGAGTAAAAGCTCTTTATTATCGGCCTTTATGCTCGTACTTCTATAGTGACGTGAGTATTCATCATCACCACGAACTTCTGAGTGATACCAGTATTTCCCGTCTTTAACGGGTACCGAATTATCATCTTTTACAATGCGTGCTTTTAACTCTTCAAAAAGTGTATTTTGTAGTGGCTTCATAGCAGCTAACTGTTCATCGCAGTACGCATTTTCAGCATGTAAATGCGCAAGTACTTGCTCATCCTGGCGATCGTCATCACGCATCCAATAGTAATTATCGGTACGTATCTTATTATGAGTACTTAATGTATGGGCTTGCTGTTTAGCAATCGGGAAATTAGGTAATAAACTTAAAGAGTAGACAGGACGAGACACAACAAAACCAATTAAAAAAATAATGTGATTTGCAGTTTATCATAAAAATAAAAAAGCCCATCCAATAGTTGGATGGGCTAAAACGGTAAACGCTTCATTACTAAAACCGCTATACCTTTGGGAAGATAATTTAAGCTTTATATTTGCTGCCAAGCCATAGCCCAGCTTTGCCCTACACCGGGTTCGAACATAGACTTATTATCGTCATTCGTGCGGCAAAACTCATTAAATGGCCAAGGCCTGCATTGATATACATGCCCAGTTTTTGGCTGCAATACCTTTGTACCCGCATTATAGTTTTCACAATTTTCAGGGTACACGTAATCATAAGTATCAAGGTTCTTAACAACACGCTCATCGCATTTTGCAATACAATGAAAGTCGACGTGTGCTTTACATATACCACTGCTTTGCAAAGCAAAAATTTCATTATTTCTATAGGCTACAATTAAACCCTGTTCGGTCATTTTACCTGCGCTAACCAGAGGAACATGCACATTAATATGCTCGGCAACTAAACGTGGCCATGCGTGAGGCTCACCTTGCTCAAGCGAGGTGATCTTGTAATCAAATGATAAACTAACCAGCTCTCCTTGCATGTCGTAAAAGGTTACACTCACCACATCACCAATAAATAATTGGGTATGATGATTTAAGCAACCTATTGTTGACCACTTTCCACAGGCCAACGACGTATGCATAAACACGGCAACACCTTAAGAGTTACAAAATTTTATCCATAGACTATGGATACACAAAAAATACACTGAGGGCAAGTGATACATAACAACACGTTATGCAGTAGTCCCGCTACCATAGCTTTTAAAAAGCCTTAGACCGGAAACTTTGCGTCCTAACCTTTCGGCTAGTTTGCCAGCAATGCGGCGATTATAATTCGACCCCGCATAACAATCAAACAAAAGAATGTAACCAAAAACAAAAACCAACCCTTTAAGGTTGGTTTAATGTGTTTTTAACTAAACAAATAAGTTAAAGGCTCTTTCGCCCACGTAAATACCAGCAACACCAATAAAGATATAAATATTAACCACGCAGGCCAAGACGCTTTTGTTACTTTAGCCTCAGAGTCATCCGCTTTTAACTCTTTTGAGCCTGTGATCATCGCCTTAACTAGCGGTTTGCCTTTTATTCTATAAACAATAATAGCTAATACATGCAAGCCAATAGCATAAAGTAAAATGTCAAAATTCAGCTCATGTAGCCAATTGGCAAAATCAATCGTATCGCTAGACACATATTGAGCAAGCGGCCCGTCAGTTAAAATACCATCACTGCTCATTAAGCCACTTACAAGTTGCGTTATGATCAATATAAAAAACACTATCACCATACAGCTACCGGGTGCTGAATGGCCTAACGATTCGCTTGGTGATTTTAATGCCTTTAAAATAGCTCTAGGAGAGTGCAGTAACCCACTTAATCTCGCGGTTTTACTACCAATAACACCCCAAATTAAACGTGTTACTATAAGTGCTAAAGTAAAAAAGCCAGCAACAAAATGAAGCTCAATCATGCCCTCTTCAATACTAAAATAAAGCACTGCAATACTTACAACCAAAAACCAATGAAAGCATCTAATAAACCCATCCCACACTTTTAACGTCGTCATTGTGCCTATCCTTAAAAAAACAGTATTATTTAATTTGTTAACTACTTTAACATCATAATATTAAGGTATCCTTATGAGCCATTCTACAAGCCGTGAGAGTAAATATCATGCAACCAGTTAAAAAAGCTATTTTAAAAGGCTTTTTAGATATGCTACCACTGTGTTTAGCCGTTGTTCCTTGGGGTATTTTATGCGGCTCTTTAGCGATTCAAAATGGTTTTAGCGCCTTTGAAACCCAAGCAATGTCGTTATTAGTATTTGCAGGCTCTGCACAGCTTGTTGCGATTGAACTTATGGCGGGCAACACACCATTGCTCACAATTTTATTCACAACATTTATTATTAGCTCTCGGCATTTTTTATACGGGTTAGCCGTGCGTCATAAGGTGATTGATCAACCTATGCGTTGGCGCTTACCAGTAAGTTTTGTTTTAACCGACGAGCTGTTTGCGTTTTCTCATCATCGAAGAGCATATAGAACAAAAACACGCTTAATATACGCATTAAGCGCTGGTTTTAGCTTTTATATTGCATGGAATATTTGGACGTTAATTGGCATTGTAGCGGGCACAATGCTGCCCGACCTAACTAATTTAGGGCTCGACTTTGCGATTGCTGCCACGTTTATCGCGTTAGTTATTCCGGGAATCAAAAATTTGGCCTCACTCGTTACGGTAATTGTAGCAGGCGTTAGCGCAACGCTTTTAAAAAGTACCGGATTTGAGTTATGGCTTGTTTGCTCAGCGCTGCTGGCAATGGCCGCAGGTTATAGCACAGCAAGGCTAACCGCTAAAAAGGAAGCAACGCCATGATGACAACTATTTTACTCATGGCGTGTATTACATTTTTTACGCGTTATTTATTTTTACACCGCGCTTTACCGTTTAAAGTAGGTCCTAAAATGCAGCAATTTTTAAGCTTTAGCGCACCTGCGGTGCTTACAGCAATTTGGGTGCCTATCGTGTTTTTGAATGAAGATGGCATTAACTTAGACTGGCAAAACCCTTATTTAAGCGCAGCAATAGTCGCTATCATTGTTGCCTATAAAACACATAATATTTATTACACAACACTTGCCGGTATGGGGCTATTTTTAATATTAAATTAGAGCACTCTTTATACTTTATGAAATACTGTACTCAGGTTAAAATACCAATAACAATAATAAAAAAGACGCCAATATGCACAAATTCCATCAATTAAGCGCAACAAGCTTGCAGGGTCAACCTATTAACTTTAGTGATTTTGAAGGTAGGGTTGTGCTTATTGTTAATACCGCAAGTAAATGTGGATTTACCTACCAATACGAGTCGCTTCAAGCTTTGCATAATAAATATGCTAGCCAAGGTTTAGTTATTTTAGGGTTTCCGTGTAATCAATTTGGTCAGCAAGAACCCGGCGACGCTACACAAATAGAGCAAGGGTGTTTAATTAATTTTGGTGTGAGTTTTTTAATGGCGGCCAAAGTAGATGTAAACGGTAAGCATGCTCACCCAGTCTTTCGTTTTTTAAAATCGGCTTTACCTGGTTTTTTAACACGTAAAATAAAGTGGAATTTTACTAAATTTTTAATTGCCGCAGATGGCACGCCAATTAAACGTTATGCACCTTTTACTAAACCAGAAAAGCTAGAACTTACAATTCAAAAAGCTTTGGCACAAACTAAAAATGCGCTTTAAAAAGTAATAAAGAGGCGCAAGGCCTCTTTATTGCCAATACTACTGAAACTTAAACATACGCATAACTGCACATTTAAACTCTCAATATTAATTGGTATTTTATTTATACTAGTGAAATTTAATCGGTGTAATCGCTTAAATCATCTTCGCCTAGATTTTTACGCAAGCGTTTTTGCTCAAGGTAGTCTTCCAACTTCTTTTTAACCTTTTGCTTGTTCTTATCGTGTTGATTACGGCCGAGCATTTCGTACTCGTCTTCAACAAAATCGTCATCTAGCGCATCGTAACTAAATGTCTTACCCACAACCCACTCCATAAAGTGTTTGAGACCAACCAAGGATTTTATTATCGCAATAGTCGGTAAAATTAAAATGTTTAACGTCAAAATGCTGTGCAAATTAACATCAAAATAAAGCCACGTGACTACTGTAAATAGTCTTCATGTCAGTAATGTGAATAAATAGCGCTAAATTTGAATTGAGGAAAGTGAGAGTTTTTTATCGTATCGATAAATAAAATTTATTAATTTTTATTAGTTAGCCAATTTGACTAAAAAATAGTTATTTATTAATTAATTTCATTTACTAAAAAACAAACAAAAACAGTTAAGCATATGTTTTATATTAAAAAATAAAACTGGCATCAAACTTGTTATTAATTAATCGTCATCAACAAAAAGTAGAGAACAAACATGAAAAAATTACTATTAGTTAGCGCATTAATTTGTTCACCAGCCGCTATGGCTCATAACGATAACGATTCTGCAATTTCATTTAGTAATGATGAATGTAACGTCGAATTTAAAAATGATGTGCGCATTAAGCCAAACGAATTGGAAATTTTTACCGCCAACAATAAAACCATGCAGTTTAATACCCATGGTGACTTAACCGTAAATGGCGAACTTGTAGCGCTGAATAGTTCGCAGCGCGACGCGCTAACCAAGTACTCTGATAGCTTACGCACTCAATTACCTGAAGTAGCTAATATAGCGCTTGAGGGTGTTAAAATTGCCGGAGTAGCATTAGAAGAAGTAGGCAATGCATTTAATATTGACGGTCTTGATAATATGTCTGAGCTTATGGATGACATTAAAATCGAAGTAGAAAACACATTTTACCAGCAAGGTACATTTGTGATGGGCCAACAAAGTTTTAATCAATTTGGCGAAAACTTTGAACAACAATTTGAGCAGCAGATAGAAACAGCGGTTGAATCAGCAGTAATGCAATCAATGGGCAGTATTTTAGTTGCTTTAGGTTCTGAGTTACTTGGTTCAGGCC
The DNA here is from genome assembly GCF_011378755.1 of Pseudoalteromonas sp. Z1A2. Classification (NCBI taxonomy): domain Bacteria; kingdom Pseudomonadati; phylum Pseudomonadota; class Gammaproteobacteria; order Alteromonadales; family Pseudoalteromonadaceae; genus Pseudoalteromonas; species Pseudoalteromonas sp. Z1A2. The sequence continues at coordinate 101,429 of NZ_WTKX01000010.1, forward strand.
GTGATATGGATGCCTTTGAACAACGTATGGAAAATATGGGTGCACAAATAGAAGAAAAAGTAGAGCTACATGCAAGCGCACTTGAAGAACGTGCCAACTCTTTATGTGGAAACTTTGCTGATATTGCAAAACAAGAAGAGCAATTAGTAATGCAAGTGCCTGAGCTTGAAGGTTACCAGTTATTTAGCTTTAAACAAAATTAGTACAGCAAACGTTATTTAACATCCCTTTGGCAGCACTTAAGTTTACTTAAATGCTGCTTTTTTGTGTTTCGCAAACTTATACCAACCTGCATAAATCTTTGAGCAATTTAACGAATTAAATTGCACTATAACGTCGTTAAAAATTTTTTATTTAGAACAACTCGATACAAAAACTTTTGCCTAGTTCTAGCGTAATTTTCTTAACGTTAAATAGACCCCATATATAAGCAGATTGGTATTACTTTTTAGCTAATAAAGTAAGCTTACCCAATGTAACTATTGCTTGCTCAATTTGCGCGTTCCATTGCACACCATAACTTAATCTTACGCAGCTTTTATATTTATTAGAGGCCGAAAAAACAAGCCCAGGGGTAATACTAATACCAACCTCAAGCGCAAGTAAAAACAATGTTTGGCTATCGTACTCGCCTCCTAAATCTAGCCACATAACGCAGCCTCCTTTTGGATCGCTTATACGTGTGTTTTTTGGCATAGCTTGTTGTAAGCACCATCGCATACGCTCTTTATTATCGCGCAAGCGTTGCCTAAGTACTTTTAAATTTCGGTCGTACTCACCACTGGCAATAAACTCAGATAACGTCCATTGGTTTATTAACGAAGCAGAGCAACTTAGTGCTCTTTTATATCGCCTTGCTTGCGTTGCAAATTTACCCGCAACTAACCAACCTACACGATAGCTCGGCGCTGCCGTTTTAGAAAAAGATGAGCAACTAATCACTAATCCTTTTTTAGAGTACGCTAAAGCAGGTGTGCCTCGTTTTGCCGTAAAATATAAATCGCCATATACGTCATCTTCAATAAGCACTACGTCATGACTTTCAAGTAGCTCCACCAGCTGCTGTCTGTTTGTATCAGGCATAAAGCTGCCCACAGGGTTACTAATTGCAGTCGAGAATAAACACGCTTTTATATCATGCTCATTTAAAGCGCGTTCCAAATCACTTAACCAAATACCATTATCTGGGCACAGTGGTATTTCGAGCGCTTTAAGCCCTAGGCTTTCTATTAACTCGATAATCCCGTGATAGCAAGGCGTCTCAATGGCAACTACATCGCCTGGCTTTGTCACACACTTAAGTGCAATAGCCATGGCTTCTTGCGCACCATTGGTGATCACAAGCTCGTCCATATTTATGCCAATACCAAAATCTAAATAGCGATGCACCAATTGCTTTTTCAGCGGTACAAACCCATCTGTTGGTCCATAGTTAATAGCTTTACTGCCCGCAATTGTCATTACACGGCGCATGTTTCTGGCGAGTGCTTTATCGGTGGGTGCAGCAGCAATTGGATTAGCGATACCAAAAGGGACTACGTTAGCTTGATGAATGGCGCTGTATACCTGCTCTATTAAGGCTTGTTTATTTACCACAACAGGCTCGCGACTCAATTTAACTCGCTTAGGTAAGTTATGCGCGGCGTTAACAGCTTTTAAAAAGTAACCTGATTTTTCACGTGCCTCTACTAACCCCTGATCTTCAAGTGTTTGATAAGCTTGCTTCACTGTCGGAATACTAATGTTTAAGTTATCTGCCATTTTACGCAGTGATGGAAGTTTTTCGCCAGGGAGTAAAACCTGCTGGGCGCTCATATCTCTGATCAACTGAATAACTTGCTGATATAGAAACTCATGCCCCTGGCTATTTTTTTGTCTTATCATCACGCATCCAAATCTGTATAGGTTACATTTTTACTTTTCTGTATATGGTAAGTATACAGATAGGTCTTAAAATAGCCATTCAATCGGGCTTTGGAGACTAACCATGAAAAGTGCAACGCTATACATTACAACCGTTTTAATTTGGGGTTCTACTTGGTTAGCCATCGAATTTCAGCTAGGTGATATTGCGGTAGAGCTATCGTTATTTTATCGCTTTGCTATTGCAGCGCTTTTAATGTGGTTATATGTAGCGTACAAAAAACCGGATATGCGCTTTTCATTAATCGATCATGGCTTTTTTGCTTTGTTGGCTATTTGTAATTTTGCCTTAAATTACTTAATGCTTTACTGGGCACAAAATTACTTAACCTCCGCTATGACCTCTATCGCCTTTTCACTATTGCTGGTTATGAACATAGTTAACACTCGACTATTTTTTGGTAAGCCTATCTCAAAACGAATTTATACCGGTGCCGCACTCGCTGTATTAGGTATTACGTGTCTGTTTTGGCCACAGTTACAGCAGTTCGACTTAAGTAATGGTGCATTGGTCGGGTTACTACTTGCCCTTGGTGGCACCTTTGTGGCTTCATTGGGCAACATGGTAAGCGTTCGTAATTCTCGTAAGCAAATTGGCGTATTGCAGGGCAATGCATGGGGCATGTTATATAGTGCTATAGGCTTAGCTTTATATGTATTAATGAACGATGTGCAATTTAGTTTAAACGCCCCAACTAGCTACTGGTTATCATTACTTTATTTATCAATATTTGGCACAGTAATCGCTTTTGGTTGTTACTTTGCACTACTAAAAAATATAGGCCCTGAAAAAGCCAGCTACGTTATTGTTTTATTCCCGTTAGTGGCAGTAACACTGAGTAGCTTTTTTGAAGGCTTTGAATGGCACGCAAATACCTTTGCAGGGTTTAGCTTAGTGCTATTAGGTAACGCCATTGTGCTTACCCCAACAAAACGAATTAACGCCTTTTTAGCTAATAGAGCAATAGCTAAAAGTGGCTCCGTCCCCAGTTAGACGCGTTATTAACGCAACTAACGCAAAAGCGCCTACTTTACTGTAGGCGCTTTTTTATTGGCATATGAAAAAGTAAGGCCTGTCCATGCACACTTACAACTGCAGGAGTTTTACCTATCAGCTCACCATCTGCTTCAATCAATAACCCTTCAGTTTTTATGGAAGCTGTATTTAAGCGACTATAGGTAAGGTTTTTTATATACTCATGACGCTTAAAAAATAACTTAATAAAGCTTATTACATTATAAAAAAGCCCACCCGATCGCATTTGATAACACTCAAGCTGGCCATCAGTTAAATCTGCTTTTGGCGCTATTTTTAGCCCGCCACCAAAGTACTTATGATTAGCAAATACAGTAATTAAATTTTGATACTGCCGAGCATCGTTATTAAACGTACCTTGTAACTGCTGAGCTTGATAATAAAATAGCTCTTTAATGCTCGTCCAACTGTAATCAAAAGATGAAAAATTAGCTTTATCGTTAATAGTTTTAATCACATGAGCATCAAATCCTACCCCTGCAATATTAATAAAATAGCGGCTATTAATTTTTCCTATATCAATTGCTGTCGGTGTATTAAATAATGCCTTTCGCCAATCATCTTCTTTGCAATTAAACCCTCTGGAGAAATCGTTACCTGTACCGCAAGGTAATAATGCTAACGAACAACTGCTCCCTATTAGCGCATTGACCGCCAAGTTCAATGTACCATCGCCACCTAGTGCAACTACTTTGGGAAATTTACTCAGTAACAACCTTATTTGAGCGCAGTCATCGTCAAAGCTTCCCGTTGTAGTAAATATACAATAAGAAAAGCTGCGCTTTTTACAGATATTTTTAAGCCATGCCAATGATTTTTGGCTCTGTTTTTTGATACTTGGTTTAATAATTATAAGTAGTGACAAGCTTTTGTTTCCAGCAATGTATTTTAGAGTGAGATAACAAACGTTTAATTAAATTTTTTTAATCCGAATAAATAATCAAAAAACATTGTATAAAATGCATAAAAATAAATTAAAAAACCAAAGACCCCAACATCAAAGGGGTTAAAACCAACCGTCATATAAATAGCTATGCAAAAACAGTAATGCAACTTACTGAATCGCATATTAATAAAATCAATTCAGATTAGTTTAACTAATCCCTCAGGCTCAATTTTTATCGTTGTATTTTTAATCTAACAACGTGCAAAATGCACGCAATTTCAACAGATACGATCGGAGCAAAATAATGAAACCAATTAATACATTAAATCAAACAGCAGTAGCGCAAGTAGCCGTTAAACCAACTAACCGTAAAGCAAGAATGTTAGCTAAACTTAACACGATTGGTAAAAGACTAGCACTTAGCGGTGCAGCTCAATATAAATAATCACCCAACCATGATTATTTTTCGGTGCAGCGAACACTCAACCACTAAATGAAGTCACTTATTTAGCTCCCATTGTTTGCTGCAACCTATTTATTTTATTAAAAATTGCCTTAATTTCCCCTTATTTACAAAAAAAACCTCATTTACGTATGTTTTTTAGGCAAACAGTCATTTTGCTATTTACACAGCGGTATCACCTAAGTATTATTCTGCGTCACGGAGAGATGGCAGAGTGGTCGAATGCACCGGTCTTGAAAACCGGCATGGGTTTATAGCCCATCTAGGGTTCAAATCCCTATCTCTCCACCATATTTTAATTGGTGGCTTTTTTTATTCCATCAATACAACCGGTTATGCGTTGGAGAGGTGTCCGAGTGGCCGAAGGAGCTCCCCTGCTAAGGGAGTATAGAGTTTGTAGCTCTATCGAGGGTTCGAATCCCTCCCTCTCCACCATACTTAATTTAAACCACTTGATTGTGGTTTTTTTGTGCCTAAAATTTAACACCGATACTAAATTGGGAGGGTGAGAACCCTCGACAGGGTTCGACAAAATGTCTGGAACATTTTGGGCCGCTGCAAGCGTCGCGCAGCGATTGATTACATGGATGTAAGCAAGTCTACCCCCCTCTGGAACATACTTAATTTAAACCACTTGATTGTGGTTTTTTGTGCCTAAAATTTATAAAAACTAAACAAATTGTGCCTAGTAATAACTTAGGGCATTATTAACACAACTTTAGCCACTTTTAGGTTTAGCTATGATCCGGTTCATATTGCTATCATTTTGCGCGGCAGCACCATTTTTTACCTTGGCACAAAGTACAACAGTGTATAAGTGTGTAATTAAGGGCGTTCCTACTTTTAGCCAAACGCCTTGCGCTAAAGATGCACAAGTTATTACTCTTAAAGATATAAATGTAATTGAAGCATATAAAAGCTCTACGCCCGGTAAAGGTATTACCGATACCTCTGTTGATGACTACTTAGAGGTTCAGCAAATAGAGCGTGAAATAAAGCGCCTTGAGCTATCTATTGAACAAAGCCAAAAAGAATACGCAGCTAAAAAACAACAAATAGATTATATGACCCAAGATAAGGCCAATCGTTTAGGCGCTTCGTCTATTGCTGATGCTATCGCAACTAAAACAAATTCATTAAAACAAGCCTACGACGCATCAATTAGTCAAACGCAGCAAAAAATAGAGTCATTAAAGCAAAGAAAGCAGCAGCTTAGCCAAAACCCTTAAGCGCTCGTTTTACTATAGAAATAAATTGCGCAACGTCTTCTTGAGTATTATAAATATGTGGCGATACTCGTATTCCAAATTTGCGAGCATCTACACTGACTTTCGCTTTATTAAGCTCTGTAAGTACATGGTCTTGCTGCTTGTTAAAAAACAAAATAACAGTCCCGCTGCATTTATCACCACTCATAGGTGATACAACATATTCGCTTAGTTGCTCATGAATAAGCGTAAGCATCGCTAAGTTATGCACCCTTACCTTATGAGCTGTTAGCTCTGCAAAGTAGGTAATACTATTTGCGGCAATAATATAAGGCGCTACAGAAGGGGTGCCACCCCAAAACTTGAGCGCACTGGCGTTATATTCAAAGTGGTTAATATCGAACTCAAATGGATTTTGATGCGAAAACCAACCCACATCTTTAGGCTCACAATACTCTATTTGATTTTTGTTAACCCATAAATAAGCTGCACCTGGGCCACCACATAACCATTTAACGCTCGAGCCAATCATAAAGTCCGCATCGAGCACGCTTAAATCAAGCGGTATAACCCCCGCTGACTGAGCAACATCAACTATTGATAAACTATTGGTTAATTTACTTATAGCTACAATATCGTATACAGGCGCCTGTACACCTGTATTTGAATACACATGGCTTATAAAAACCAAGTCGATATCGCAAGTTATATAGCGCTGCCAAACATTAATATCAGTTAGGTTTTCGTGCTCTGGTATAAACATAATTTGTGCGCACTCTGGTAATGCTTTTTGCATTGCAAAACCCATGCTCGGAAAATCACTTTGCGCCATAAGCACTTTACAATTTTTTTGCTGTAATCGAGGGTGCGACATAAGCAACTTTGTTAAGCCACTTGATAAATTAACTTGAGGACAAAACTGCGAACTAGGCGCATTAAATAACTTACTAAGTGCGCTAGTAAATTGCTCAACTGCGGGAAGCCATTGCTGCCAAGGTTCTTTACTTGAGCTCTCCCATGGTAAAAAATAGTGCTGTGCTAAATATTGCTGTGTATTTTTAAGAGGACGCCCTACCGAGTGGTTTAATAAATAACAGCCATCGGCCATACAAAAATCGTTTTTAAGCATGTTATTTAATCCATTTTTTAAGTGTATTTAGATCGTCAAAACGTGTTTTTATATCGTCGCGTTTTGCGCTGGCTCGCCTATCTCTTAGTTTTTCGAGCGAATCAAGCAATACATGAAGCGGCGGACCACTTGCTGTTACTTTACTCATATACTGCTGTTGCATATTTTTTGAAGGCTGAGCAATAAACTTTTCAACCAGTTGATTATGATGACCGACCGCGGTGTCACCATGTAATTTACACACTTGGATAAATAACTTTGCGTGGTTTTTAAACCAACCTGTATTTTTATATTGCTCTGCTTGTAAAAAGTCATCCATAAAGCTTTGCATACGCATGGCTTCTCGTAGTATTTGCTGATCCTCTGGCATCATATATAAAAACTTATCCACCAGCATTTGCGAGTAACTAGGCTCGTTTGCGCTACAAAGGCCTAGTAACATATCAATCACGTTAATACCTGCAAAGTCACCAGCATTTGCACCTCTGTAAACCTCTTTACCTACACGATACGGTTTATAATAAGGGCGAACGCAGTTAAAAAAGCGATCTGTATCGAGCTCAGAATAAAGTGCATTATTTGATTCAATAACATCTATAAGCGCTTGTTTAGCTACTTTTAATAACTCACCACACAAGGGGTGTGAAATGCCTAACGGCAGTATTTTTAATAAAGCATCACTTGCTCGTTTATAGGCCAAAATACCTTGGGTGTTGTAATCAATAAATAGCTTTTCATCGGGTAAATTAGTAAATCGTTTATAAATACCGTTAAGTGCTTTGTTATGAGTAGTTAAATGGGCGGTAGCAAAACGAGGGGTTACGCCAATGGATGCACCAATATGCATAGCAAGCGCTGAGGCTTCTATTAGTGGAGAGGTGGTTTCTCTGCTTGGCTCAGTAATTTCATGGCGCCTACACGCTGCCATAAACAATCCTACGTTACCGAGTAAGTCAAAAGCGCTATCAAAGCCTTGATCTGTGTTGCCCTCGGCTAATAAATTGCTAACTAATGCGTTGCCTTTTTTTTCTAATTGTTGCTTTAAGGCCTCGCCTACCCCTTCTACATTTGCTTTATCGGTTTGCTGCCAATAAAGCTGCTCTAATTCACTATTTAAAGTGACAAACTCTGTTCGTATCCAGTGATCGAAAATAGCGGTATGTGTGTTCATTGTTGTGCTCTATTATTTTTATAGTTAAATGCTAACAGAGTTCAATGAGGGTAAAACGCCAAAAAAATTAGTAAAAACTGCAATACTTAGCAATAATCACTACAAATATAAAAATAATTAATAAAAGCCGACAACTATGTTAGATAAAAAAGATCAGCAATTACTCGTTGCACTGCAAAGCCAAGCTCGTATGTCGGTTTCAGACTTGGCCAGTAGTATTAACCTATCGGATACACCTTGCCTAAGACGTATAAAAAAGTTAGAGCAAGAAAACATTATTACCGGCTACCACGCCGCCATAAACCCTAAAGCACTTAACCTTAATGTGTTGGTATATGCGTTTGTGCGATTAAGCCAAAACTCGGTAAGTGCTGCAGAGCAATTTGAGCAACATGTAGAAAAATTACCACATGTATTAGAGTGTTGTGTAATATCAGGGAGCTATGATTATTTATTAAAAATAATTGCCCATGATCTTGAGAGCTACGAAACGTTTGTAAAACATCAACTAGGTGGCTTAAGTTGTATCGCAAATATAGAATCAACAGTTGTGCTTAAACAATCATTTAGCAAAAAACAGTTACCATTATAAAAATAACCCAAATAACTTACTGTTAGCTATACTGATATTTCAAAACGATAATAATAATTGCTTGGACCTTATGTGAAAAATTTTAACTCTAAAAATCATTCTATTATTTTTTACATCATGTTTGCTTTAGCATATTTTTTAGTGGGTATAGCACTCACTAAACTTGCTTTTAATTCGCAAATAATTCCAATTTGGTTACCTGCTGGTATAGCTTTGGTCGGTTGTTATATTTGGTGGTGGCGCTTTATCCCGCCTTTATTTGTAGCTGCAATTGCATTTAATTTAAATATTTTTGATAGTTCAGCTCATGAGCTAGTCCTTGTCGGTAACTCATTTAACGAGGCTATGTATATCGCCTTTGGTGTGGTTATACAGGCAATGGTGGGCGCTGCTTTACTAAAATTTTGGCTTGGCCACCCACTACGCTTTAAAAAGCGTAAAAACATAATTTACTTTATTCTCGTCATAGCCATATTAGTCAGTTTAATTTCGGCTAACTTTGGCGTGTTCGCTCTTAGTCAATTTAACTCAGTTTACAGTATTGATAATCATTGGAAGAATGTTATTTACTGGTGGCTTGGCGATACATTAGGAGTAATAATTGCAACTCCGTTTTTACTTTCTTTATTACCACAAAAGTCTAACCAACATAATATATCGGCGTTTCCAACAATTGCAGTATGTTCTATTTTATTTGTGTCGGTTGCGGTCACAACACAGCTATACGATCAAGAAAACCGTATAAGCACAATTAAAATCGCCGAACGTGAAGTCCATGTTATAGAAAACAGCCTTTATAGATATACAAATCGCAGTATTATTGCAGTGCAGAGCCTAGCAAGTCAGGTTCAATCATCTTCAACATTAAGCCAACAAGATTTTTATTCTTATGCTAGCCAATTACTAACCCAGCATGCGTTTATTCACGCTTTATCGTGGAATGCAAAAATACCTCAAGATCAACGAGACGTCTTTGCTCAAGAGATATCAAACATTTACCATTTAGATGTTGATGTAGTAGGTGAGCCTCTTGAAATTAGCGATCCCCTTGTTATAGTAAAATACATAGCTCCTTTTAATGGTAATCAAAAAGCTATTGGCTTTAATGTATTTTCAAACCCTGATCGAAAAAATTCCCTGCTTAACCCTGCTATAAAATATATGCCCGTAGGGACTAAGATAATTCAACTAGTACAGACCAAACAGCCTAAGCCAGCTTATTTATTATTTGCTCCTGTGTATTCTCAAAGTAACGATAAAGAAACAATTAAAGGCTATGCCACAGGTGTATTTTTAGTACGAAGTATTATTGAACAAGCTATTACTAAACAGCAGTCTGATATGTTTTCGATTGGTATATATGAAGATACAAATACACCGCCGTTTTATAGTAATTACTCTCAAGATGTTCAGCAAGCCAAAGGCAGCCGTTTAATGTCGTTTGACGTGGACTTTGCAGGGCAAAAATGGATTGTAAAACTATCCCTTAAAGAAAGCTTTTTAACACAACATAATAGTCAGCTAACTTTATTATTACTCATACTTCAAGTTGCCGTATGTTCTTTAATTTTAATGGTTTTACTACTGTTTAATCAGCAACAAATAGCGCTTACACGTCAAGTTGCAGAGCGTACACACTCACTCGCACAAGCAAAACAGCAGTCCGATTTAGCTAATCAAGCTAAAAGCCAATTTTTAGCTAATATGAGCCACGAAATACGAACACCGCTCAATGCCGTTATTGGTTTTTCTTCACTTGCTCGCGAAACAGACACTGCAACTACACTCATTGGCTATTTAGATAAAATAAACTCATCATCTAAAAGTTTATTAAACTTAATTAATGACATTCTTGATATATCAAAAATAGAATCCCAAAAGTTAGTTATTGAATCTATTGCATTCGACCTAGGTGCCTTAATAACACGCATAAACAATATGTTTGAACAAAGCGCTGTTAACAAAGGTATTAAATGGCAAGTTAACTCAAAGCTACCTTTAGATACCTGGTTTATTGGTGATCCGATGCGAATTGAGCAGATATTACTTAATTTATGTAGTAACGCGATTAAATTTACAAGCCAAGGCAGCGTTACTTTAAACATAGAAACAGAGTTTACTGCCGCCAATAAAGTACAGCTTGTTATAACCATTAGGGATACCGGAATAGGTATAAAGCCAAGCCAACATAAAAAATTATTTAATGCATTTACCCAAGCTGATAGCTCTACCTCTAGGCAATTTGGTGGTACAGGGCTGGGCTTAACAATAGCAAAAGAGCTAAGCCAATTAATGGGGGGAGAAATAGCACTTGAAAGTGAAATAGATAAAGGCTCTACGTTTACATTTTCAATGCAATTAGAAACAACAGAGCCTAAAAAAGAACATGTTATTACATTTGATAATACTAATATTACTTCGCTAGACATTTTGGTCGCAGAAGACAACCCAGTGAATCAAATGGTTATTAAAGCGATGCTTGGCTCGCTGGGGATTGTGCCGTATATAGTAGAAAATGGCGAACTGGCCGTTGATATAGTTAAAAAGCAGCATTTTGACTTAGTGCTTATGGATTGCCAAATGCCTGTAATGGATGGCTATAGGGCAACGGCCCTAATCCGCCAGTTTAAAACCGAACAAGAACTCCCGATTATTGCTTTAACTGCCGACGTTATGCCAGAGGATAAAGCACATGCACAAGCCGTTGGATTTAACCAACATCTTGCAAAACCGCTTGAACTCATTAAGCTAACCGAGTGTCTTGTCCAATATGCAGTAGTTAATGAATAATAGTGATTTAATTTTAAGAATAGTTTTAAGAGTAGCTTTTGGTTTTGTTTTAAGTATTTTTTCGCATATTACCGTCGCTCAAAACTGTATATCGCAGGCAAGCGACTTTAAATTTATAACAAAAAGTAAGCAACAAGGCTTATTACGCTTTGAAAAAGAGCACAACCACCAGCGCTTTAATTACCACGCCCTTTTACCATTTAACGATTACTTAGATTTTGCATATAAACATATAAATAAAACCAATCCACGTGCAGATATGCCATGCCCTGTTATTACACAAACGTACCAGCAATTAGTAACACAAGGTACGCGAAAACCTGACCCTACTATTGCAGATATTATTGCCCCTTTTGAGCTTACGCATCCAAACAGCAATAAAGTTGCACTATTAGTTCACGGGCTAACTGACTCACCCTTTACGTATCACGATTTAGCACAAGTGTATTATCAACAAGGCTATACTGTGCGTACTATTTTATTACCAGGACATGGAAGCGCCGCAAGTGCATTACTCAATGTAGAGGTTAGCCAATGGCAACAGGCAATAAAATACGGTATTAAACGCTCGGTGCAAGACTTTGATGAGGTGATACTCGCAGGTTACTCTACCGGTGCAGCGTTACTTATTGATTACGCAACCAAGTACACAGTTTCACCCAAAATTAAAGCGCTTATGCTTTATTCGCCAGGCTCCGAGCCACATAATAAGTACGGCTGGATAGCAAAAAGGATTGATGCCATACCCTTTGTTAATTGGATAGATAAAGACGCCGATGTAGACTTTGCTAAGTATGAATCATTTCCTTTAAATGCAGCTGCCGCGTCGTACTATGCTATGTCACTTGCAAGCGTAAGTAGCTTAAACAAACGCTCTGCACTTAAATTACCTATTTTTAGTGTACTTAGCGATATTGATACCACGATAGATACGCGTGCCACGCTAAAATTATTAAGTGCGTTACACAAAGATAATTCAGTAAAATATAAGCCGCTCGATACTTTAGTACTTTATGGAAGCACTGATATTTTACCGCCAGACTTTGCTAGTGACTACACAGTAAATAACCCGCAATGCACATCGCCTCAGTGTAAAAAAGTTCATGGTATGTCGCATATTGCTATTGTTAACTCACCGCAAAATCCACATTATGGGATTAACGCAACCTATCGTAATTGTGGCAGCTTTATTAACGACGAGTCCCTGTACAAAACATGTAAAACAACAAAAAATCCACAACTAGGAGAGCGTACAAGCGCCAACTTAAAACACTATCCGGCTTTACAACGCTTAACTTATAATCCTCATTTTACCGAGCTTAAAAAGCAAATTAGTACGTTTATTAAAAACGTAGAACAGCTTAGAACAACTACAAGGTAAGTAGTCATGGGAACGTTTTCGCACCAATGGTTTAGCAGTATTAATGAGATTGATCAGGCGCAGTGGCAACGTTTATTTGGTGATGAACCATTTACTCAACATGCTTTTTTATATGCCCTTGAGCAAAGCCAATGCGTAACACAAAAAAGCGGTTGGCAGCCCCATCACCTCGCTATTTTTGAAGATGATACGCTCATTGCGCTTGCACCTGGGTATTTAAAAAGTCATTCATACGGCGAGTACGTATTTGACTGGGCATGGGCTGAGGCATACGAAAAACACGGTTTAGAATATTATCCCAAGTGGCTATCTGGCATTCCCTTTAGCCCTATTGAAGGCAAGCGTATTGCTATCGAGCACGCTAACCCAAATGCGGTGTATCAGTACATTACAGAGCAACTTAATATACACAGTGCTGAGCAAAGGTGGTCGGGGTGGCATGTTAATTTTTGCGACCAAGCCCAAGCAACATCATTAACTGAGCAACATGCCATGCTAAGAGTGGGTGTGCAATTTCAGTGGTTTAATAAAGGTTTTGAAACCTTTGACGATTTTTTGCAAATACTTAACTCACGAAAACGTAAGTCACTTAAAAAAGAGCGAGCTAAAATAGCGCAACAAAATATTGATATTGAATGGCTGCAAGGAACGCAAATTACGCCCGAGATAATGCAATTGTTTTATGAGTTTTATCAGCGTACCTACTTAAAGCGATCTGGTCATTTGGGCTATTTAAATATGGAGTTTTTTACGCTTTTACATGCATTAATGGCTAATAACCTCGTTATTATGCTGGCCAAAAAAGACGACAACGTGATTGCTGCAACACTTAGTTTAGTAGGTGAGAATACACTTTATGGGCGCTACTGGGGAGCAAGTGAAGAAGTAGATTCGCTTCACTTTGAGCTGTGCTATTACCAAGGTATTGAGTTTGCAATAAAGCATAAACTCAGCTGCTTTCATTCGGGAGCACAAGGTGAGCACAAAATAGCACGCGGATTTGAACCCGTACTTACCTACTCTGCTCACCATATTGTTGATAGCGATTTCAGTAATGCAATAAGCGACTACTTAAAGCGTGAACGCGGCCATATTGATATATATAAAGAGCAATGTAGCTCATTACTGCCGTTTAAAAACGAGTAACTGATTATTTGCAGGCATGGCAGTATCGCTAATAAGCGTAAGCCCTGCTTGCTTAGCTAGTTGTTCAACTGCTTCAAAATCTCTTATTCCACTTAACGGATCGCGCTCTGTTAAAAAGGCACTAAAGTCATCATTACTTGGGCTGGTAAATTCACATTGGTATTTGAATGGCCCATAAATACACAACATACCGTCGCTATTTAAGTGACGTTTAACACCGTCAAAAAAACGTTCAACTAATTGCCAACTTACAATATGAAATGTGTTTGCAGTATAAATAGCGTCAACCTTATCTACAGGCCATTCATTATTTAAATCAAGCTCAAGTGGTGCATGTAAATTAGTTAAATTAGCTTCGCGGTGCCATAAATTAATCCCTTCGTGGTTTATAGCGCGATCACTTGTATGCCATTGTAAATGCGGTAATTGCTCTGCAAAAAACACACTATGCTGGCCGGTTCCTGATCCGACTTCGAGGACTGTTTTAGTATTTTTTAATACGTCCTTTAATTGCTCTAAAATAGGGGTTTTATTGTTTTCACAGGCTTGTGAAAATGGCTTTGTCATTACTGTGCACCAAAATTGTAGATTAATGCACAACAGTAAAGCAAATTTAGCTTATTTTGTCGTGATGAAAAAAAGGTAATTTTTAAATACTATAACTATCATATGGTTGAGCTGGCTCATTATGGTTGGTACGTAATATGCTTTTATATTGTTAACCCACTAAAGGGTTTAACTTATATTAAATTTCAAAGGATAAAATTATGCATATACCCCCTTATACCGCTGTAGACGCGGCCATTGCTATAACCGAAAAAACCACCGACGATCATAGTTACGCCGTTGATATGAGAGCTACAGTAATCGATTTACTTTCGCACCCTAAACATAATCAACAGGCGATGAGCAAACATGAAACAGATCAGATATTTATTCTTGGCTACAATTAATACTCAAATTAGTAACGCAAATAATTTTTATAATAACTGTTTACACTGAAACCGATTAAATGTAATGATAACTATTATCGTTAACTTGAGTCGGTTTTTTATGTCTTCAAATTATGCCCAGCATCGCTACCATCAAGAACTCTCTTGTCATTGCTTAAGACCTGGCCTGCATGCCCCCATGCTCGTTGCCGATTACATAGAAACCGCCCTTAACGTCGCCAAAAAATTTGAGCAACAACATAATCCCTTGCTTCAAGAGTTTTATCTTAGGCGCACACACCATGAAATTATGAACAAAATGTGCGACCCTCTTATACATAATGCTATTCGTAAACAATGTTTAGAGCAGCTATACAAGCCATTATTAGCATTAAAACGGTTTTATAAGGTGCATAACAATACTGCACAATTTTTAATACTTGAGCGTGAAGCTCGTATTCTTAGTCACGAATTCAACCCTTTTTAAGGAGCACACTTATGAGCAACTTTAGAACAGAATCAGACAGCATGGGCGAGCTACAAGTACCTACTGATGCGCTCTATCAGGCGCAAACACAACGAGCAGTTAATAACTTTGCCATTAGTGGCTTATCTATGCCAAAGCAATTTATCACTGCACTGGCTTATATAAAACAAGCTGCTGCGCAAAGTAACTGCGAGCTTGGCCATTTAAGTAAAGACAAAGCAAATGCTATTGAGCAAGCTTGTCAAAGTATTATTGATGGCGAGCATGTTGAGCATTTCCCCGTTGATATTTTTCAAACCGGTTCGGGCACAAGCTCAAATATGAATGCCAACGAAGTTATTGCAACGCTTGCTAGCCGATTAGGCAGTGAAAGCATTCACCCTAATGATGATGTAAACATGGGGCAAAGTTCTAACGATGTAGTCCCTACTGCTATCGCACTCAGTAGCGCAATAAATGTAGTGTATGAATTACTTCCTTCGCTTGAAAACTTATCGCAAAGCCTAGAAAAGAAAAAAGCTGAAGTAGGCCATATAGTTAAAACGGGCCGTACGCATTTAATGGATGCAATGCCTGTTACATTTGATCAAACACTAAGTGCATGGCAGTCACAAGTTAACCATGCCGCAGCAGGAATTAGACATAGCTTAGAGCGTGTATGCGAACTGGCACAAGGCGGTACAGCTGTTGGAACAGGAATAAATGCAGACCCTAAGTTTGCAGCCAAATTTGCAGAAAACCTGAGTGCCAATGTAGGCATTAGATTTACGCCTAGTAGTAACTTTTTTTATAACATCGGCTCACAAGACGCCATAGTAGCGCTTTCGGGGCAATTAAAAGTACTCGCTGTAGCACAAATGAAAATAGCGAACGACCTACGCTGGATGAACTCAGGACCACTTGCGGGCTTAGGCGAAATAGAGCTAGAAGCACTTCAACCGGGCTCGTCTATTATGCCTGGCAAGGTAAATCCGGTAATACCAGAAGCCGCAGCCATGGTAAGCGCACAAGTAATCGGTAACGACGCGACCATTACAGTAGCAGGCCAAGCGGGTAATTTTGAGCTAAACGTTATGCTGCCAGTCATTGCGTATAATATTTTGCAAAGCATAGAATTACTTGCCAATAGCGCACAAGCATTGGGCGATAAAGCCATTGCCAGCTTTAAAGTAAATAAGCCTAATATAGATAAAGCACTCGCTAAAAATCCAATTTTAGTGACTGCGCTCAATCCGGTGATCGGTTATGAAAAAGCAGCAAAAATAGCAAAGCAGGCTTATAAGGAAGCCCGCCCTATTATTGATGTAGCCGAACAAGAAACCGATTTACCACGCAGTGAACTCGAAAAGCTACTTAATCCCACCAAACTAACGCAGGGTGGACTTTAATAAACGATATTTTTCACGGCTTTAATTACTTGATAATATAGTTTTTATTGCCGTAAAAAATGCACCGTGTATGATAGTGATGAATATTTCATCACTATCAAGGTTTGTTATGCGTACCCCATTGTTAGCCATACTTTTACCACTTTGTTTAACTGCATGCTTAGATAAAACGCCAACTGAAACGCAGCAAGTAACAATAACCTCAGAAGCTGAAGCACCAAAGCAAGAGCTACAAAAGCTAAAAGAAAACACTCAATTACAAGAAAATACTAAAAAGAACGTAGTTGCTGAAAAAATACCAAAAGCTGATTTAAAAAACGTTTCAATAGACGATATAAAAACAGCTAAAGCCGAATTAAATACGCTAATTACAGATAAGCAATGTGATACCAGCACTCAATGCAGAATAAGTGCAGTAGGCAGTCGCGCGTGTGGCGGGCCAAGTAGCTTTGTTGTGTATTCAACAAAATCAGCGTCTGAAAAACAAGTAGCAGCCCTTAGCGATAAAATTACTAAGCTTGAAAGTAACTATAATTCACAAAAAGGGATGATGAGCATTTGTCAGCATTTAACAACGCCAAGCACGCAGTGTGTTGAAAATAAATGTGTTAAACTTGAAGGTTCAGCGGTAAGTGCATTTTAAGGATAACGTTATGAGTTGTTTACCATCGGCAATTAAACTATCAATTTTAAGCATTGCTAGCAGCATTTTACTACTAAGTGGTTGTGCTAGTACTGTGACGTCAAATGAGCAAAGTAAAAACTTATCTGACTTAAACTATGATCTGAATAATATGGTGAGTAATAACAGCTGCACTGCAAGCTTTCAGTGCAAAGTACTTGAAGTGGGCGCCCGCGCATGCGGCGGACCGAGTAAGTATGCTGTTTATTCAACGCTGAACACATCTCAAGAAGAAGCAGAACAGCTTGCTCAACAAATAACAAAACAAGAAAAAATACAAAATAAAGCACAAGGCTTAACCGATTGTTCACCAGTACTTGAAGTGCAATCGCTGTGTATTAATCACCAATGCCAGTCGTTTGATATAAAATAAAAACGGTCGCATATAAGCTAATTTCAGCGTTAACCTAAATACGGAATTAACGCTGAAATTACAACAACCAGCACTACGCAAATACCCGCTTTTATAATGTACTTCATGGGCATTGTTTTAAGCACCCAATATGCATAAATAAAGCGTACAAAATAACTCGCCGCAGTACCAAACAACGCAAAAATAAGTAGATAAGCAATTAGAGTAATATTCATAATAATCTAGTGCAACTACTTAGTTTTTTTAGTGTGAGCAATTAGTAAGTCAGCTACTTGTTGTTTTACGGCTCGCTTATCATCACTTGGGACATCAAAGCGACTGGCTAGTTGCGCAATCTCATCATCATTTAAATTAAACGATAAACGTTGACGCGTTTTTTTAGACTTTACATCTAAGCCAAGTATTTTACGGATCATATCTGACGGCGTTAACTCTTGGTCAATAGCTTGCTTTTTTATCAGCTTTTGAACTTCACTGCTTAGATCAAATGCCATTTGTGTGGCACGTACAGCTTGTTCCTGACGTAACCACTTGTCTTTAGCATCACTCACTTAGCATCTCCGGGAAACAAGTCTACAATATCAGACATTGGACGCATGAGCGTTAGCGATACTTCGGTTTCGCCGCCATCCCAAATTTCGATATTTAAACCAAAGCCTTCATTATCTGATGCTAAACAAATCATTTCACATGGCTCACCACCTTCTTGCTCATAACGAGGCAAAGTTTGGTTGCGGTAATCTTTATTATGGAAATAACACACATAAGGCGACTCGCTTTGTTGATAGCTTTTAGCTAAAAACTGCATAAAGCGCTCTGGTGTATTTTGCACTGTAATGTGGGTTAACGACTCTTCATCAAAAATACGCGCAAACTCATCAAGGCCAAATATCTCTTCAACTTCGTTTCGCTGAATTTTAATAGAAAAGTTAGCCCACTCTTCGCCGTCATCTTGCTCAATTTGTAAAAATACAACTTGGCCGCTATTTGTCTCAAGTACAAATTCAGTATCGCTGCTGTGCTGATATTGGTAAGTCTGAATATCAGTAACACGTAGCGTTTCACCTTTTAACCATGCCGGATAAGCAAATGAGTCGATAACGCTAAACATGTCGCCTTTTTTAAGCTCGCTCGGATGATTAAGCTGACGCTCTGGCTCTTTTTTAGATTTGAAAAAATTAAACATAGGAAGGCTGCCTTCTAAGCAAAAAAGGTAACTGAGCAAAACTCGGTTACCTTTTTAAAGTATAAACGTAATGGTTAGCTATTTTGCTTCGCTTTGATGCGAGCTAAAATATCAGCACTTTTTGGACTTGTGTCGCCAATGCCTGCTTCAGCCATTTTTGCTTTTAAGTCATCGCCATTTACGTCTGACTCAAGTTGCTTTGCAGCACCTAGCTGGTCGCTACGATCTTGTTGACGCTGTTTAATACGTTCAAGCGATTGACGAGCCGATGTCATAGACGAGCTGTTTGTATTAAGCGTGCTGTTAACAGCCATTGTTGCTTGCTGTACGCTTTCAGTGGTTTTAACCATTGTAAGCTGGCGTTGATTCTCTTTAATCGATTTTTCAGCATCTTTAACTTGCTGCTTAAGTGCAACAATATGGTTACTAAAGCCAGATAATACTTGCTCGTTTTCGGCTTTTTCAGCTTCAAAGTCACCAATTTTTTCTGCAATTTCTAATGCTAACGCTTCGTTGCCCTTTTCAAGAGCTTGGCCTGCATACGCTTCGTGTTCAGCGATTGATGCATCTACAGCGCTAATTTTACGCTTAGTTTGCATTTCTTTAGCCATTACTTCTGTAAGGCTTTTTTTAGCGCGGTGAAGTGCATTTTGCGCGTCTGCAATTTCTTGCTCAAAAATACGGATGCCATTTTTGTCTACAATTGCTTCGCCTGCTTCACGAGCGCCGCCACGTACTGCTGTAAATAATTTTTTTAAAATACTCATAATCTTAACTCCACTAACTGGCTATTAATCGTTTAAATACAAGGTCACGGCTTCTAGTGCATCGATAGCGTTATCGGCTAAAGTCACTAGTTCGTGGGTAACGTCATCTAATGATGAATTTACCGACAGTGCACCAAAAATCGCGTATTTGTTATCGATTTTAGCAAATGCACTCAGTGGAATTGGCACGTTTAAACGTAGTAATGTTTCGTTTAACTCGTTGCGTAATTCACTCTTAACTTCATCTTCGTCAAACAAGTAGCTAATACATAACAACTGCTCTTGCGTTTGTGTAACAAAAATTGGAAGTTCATCATTTCCATCAACAATGACTTGTAAAACATCTTGCTCGCCTGGGTTGGCAATCAAGAAAGACTCAAAGTTAGCGCCTTCAGTTTCAAAAGAAGCTAATTTTATTGAAAGTTCATTTAATTCCATGTCTCTGCCTTTTGTCGTTTGACATATTATGTCTGAGTTAAGATTCTCATGGTCGACATATTATGTCAACCATGTTTTGTTAGTTTTTATACAATTCGCTTTCTATTTGCCATGCAGTTCGGTAGTAATCATAAAGCTGACCAGATCCTAACCTATTGACCTCAATACTTTTAACTTGTTCAAAGTAGTGGTTAGGAAATACAAAACTTGCCAATAAATATTCTTTACTAATCCATCTTGATGGCACAGGCATAGCCGTCTCATCATTAATACGGCCACTAGCCGACTGACCCATTTTAGTGGCTATAGTCCAGCCCCACTGCCCAAACGAAGGTATGTTTTGCTGATACTGCTCAACATACTCAAACCCTGCGGCTTTAACTGTTTTAGCAATGCTTAAAAACGCTTTTTTAGCGTGGTAAGGTGAAGTTGATTGAACCGCCATTGCGCCATCGGGTGCTAATAACTGACGTACATGATTATAAAAGTAATCACTGTACATTTTATTTAGATCAGGGTGATTTGGGTCCGGTAAATCAATTAAGATAGTGTCGAACTGCTTAGATTGATCAAGCAGCTTTTCTACTTCTAAAAATGCATCACCCACAATTATGTTGGCTCGCGAGTCTTGCATCGATTTATTGTTTAGCTGTAGTAATCGCTTATTGATGTGCTCTGGCGGGGTAAAGTCACCGTCTTTATGACCAAATAAATTGAGAAGCTGCGCGTCTAAATCTATTAACGTTACTTCACTCACAGGCCATTTTAAAACATCTCTAAGTGCAAGCCCGTCACCACCACCTATTATTAATACACGGTCGTGTCTGTTAGAGGCAAGCATTGCAGGATAAACCAGCATTGAATGATATATTTGCTCATCAATACTTGAGAACTGTAAACGCCCATTTAAATATAAATCGGTAATTGGCTGAGGTTGGTTTTTGCTTAACCTTTCGGTTAAAACTACGTGTTGGTATTTAGTTGCTTGCGAATAAATTACTTTATCTTTGTATAAAACATTACTTAGATTGTTCATCCAGCTACTGCCAAATACTAAAATAAAGCCAAACAATGCCAACAGTACTATATGGCAAACTAAAAGTGCCTTAGCAAAGCGCACATGGGCATGGTAACGCCATAAAAAAGCGAGTCCTGCGATGATATTAAATAACGCCGTCCACGCTGCAGCTTGCATTATAGGCATTGAGAGCATGATACTTACCCAAATGGCTGCACCAATACCAGCACCGATATAATCGGCACCATAAATAGTCCCTGCGTTGTTTTCTAAAAAACGGCCATAAACGTGCTGACGAATGCGCGCTATAAGCGGTATTTCCATACCAATAAATAAACCCAGTATTAAACCAAAAACATAAGGTAGAAAACGTGACCACTCTTGTAGCTTTTGAAATACGTAACCATTAAGTACAACGTCTGGGGGTAAGTTAAAAATGCTCGAAAATAAATGAGGAAGAGAATAACTTACAGCTATTACACCCGCTATCGCTAAAATGCAGCCCATGCCAACCAAAGCAATAATGCTTTCTAGCCAAGCAAAAGCGGTAAATGCATCTTTAAACCAGCGCGCTAAAAAAGCGCCTAAGCCCATTGCTACAATCATAGTACCGATCATGGCGTAAATAGCGCTTTCTACTGAGCCAAGTACACGGCCCGCATAATGAGACAGTAAGTATTCATAAATAAGGCCGCACCCAGCAAGCACGGCCATAACAGTAATTAGTAATATATCGTGCCCAAGTAAGCGAGACTTACTTGGGGGAGTGTTGGTTGATGACACTGATTATGCGCCTAGTAAGGTTGCCATAGTGATACCTACAGCAAATGATACTGCTGCAGAAATAGCTGCTACACCTACATTTTTTTGACGATTAACTTCATCTGAAATATCGCAACCAGATAAAATTATTTTAATTGTCACTAAGTGCAAAATAATAAATGCGACAAGGCTCACTACAGCGCTAATAGCCCAGTATAGTAAACTCGCATTAATGTTATCAGCAGCGTATGGCGCAACACCCGTTGCAGCTGTAATAGCTAATGCACTACCTATTAAAAATCCAGCGTAACGAATACCCACAGCTAAGTTACCATCAACAATTGCTTGTTGTAGGCAGTCGCCACTTTTGTTTGTACGCTTAAATAACTGCACTCGGTACTGGCTAACAAGTAGTAATACAACACTACCTATAATAAAGGCAGCAATTACAATTGGAAGGCCATGCCAGCCATCAGTAGCCACCCATAAAAGTGCTGAGCGAATAACTATTGCAACGCTAACAACATGACCAAAATCAATTATTGAAGCTGTAACGTTACCTTTAACTATTTCGTCGTGCAGGCTTACTTTACGAAGCGCTACTTTATCTTGAAAAAAGTGACCCAACTTAATAAGTACAATTGCTAATGCGCCGTAAGCTAACATTTGCAGTGCTTCTTGTTGCAGTGTTGCAGCAAAAGCACCACTACTTACACCTGTTAATACAATCGCCAGTGCCACTAAACCAGCGGCAAAGCTAATACCAAAAGCAAAGTTATCACGCTCTGTTATTTCATCATTTGCGTGTAAGTTTGAAACCCAGCCTTTTATATATTTAAGGCTTACAAATAATAAAACAATAATTGCAAAATCAATCGCCAATGCTTGTAGCGACCACATAGTTATTCCATTAAATTCATACATATTATTCTAACTCCAACTTTATTCTTTTACTTACCACGGCTCACGCCACGAGAGGTTCTGCTACCGCTATCACGCACCGATCCTGAGCTATTGTTATAACTGCTCGAACGAGAATAACTACTGCGGCTTTTTGGTGGCGTATAACTACTACGGCTTAAACCGGATGCACCTGTTTTTTTACTCGCATAAGGGCTTGTAAACTGCTTACCTTGGCGTTGATATGTTTGGCGCGTGCGTGTTTCTAGCGCGCTTTGGGTTTTAATTTGTTTAGGGCTTGAATAACGCGAACGGCCATAGTCATTGTAATAACTATACTTTCGGCGCTTGCTCCAACTACCATATTCAACACGGTCAAATACATCGCCTAAAATACGGTACATGCCGTACCATTGCCAAAAGCTAATACCATTACTATTTGTTTGCCAGTTACCATAGTTAGGGTTACCTACCATTTGGTTACCAACACCCTCACCTTCAGCTTGCTTACTAATTGCGCCTACACGCGCTAAAGTGCCTTTGGACATATCAGCTAGCATATTAATAGGATCGGTTAACGCATCAGAAAATAGCGTAGGTTTAGACGCATCACGCAACAAATCAATACTATGCAACGTATCTTCGTAAGGAGGAATTAAGTAAGTTCCTTTAATATCTTTAAGTCGCTGTGTTAAACCACTATAAAGTGCGCCTCGGCGCGTTGCATCAAGGGTAATTACATCAACAACTTTTGTAAGCTCTGGCTGTTGTTTTTTAAGGAGCTCGCCATATTCTTTAAGTAATACAGCATTGCGCACATTCCCATTATCAAGCGCAGTACCAAGCTGTGACAGCTCTGTATCTGCTTTTTTAATAGACTCTTGAATTGTTTGTTGCAGCTGCTCTTCTTTAGATTGACAACCCATAAGCACTGCGAACAAACAAAACAGGCTTATAAGTTTCCAAGCTTTAATATTCGACATTCATGTCACCTGATTTACTAAATTAACTAAGGTAGTTTTACACAGGTCACTTATTAAACCAAGAATGAAATTGCAACAAAGTAAGTCAGTACAAAATTAAATAAACAGCTATATTTAGTATATGAATTTAAAAGCATTCTCAATGTTAAGCTTTTAGTGCTACAAAGGGCGTAGTCAGTAACTTTTTTGTAATTATGGATTGCCTGATTACACAATAATAACTAAAACATAATTAAATGATGGTTAAGGGTTAGATTTGATGCTTCATAGTATTCGATATAAATTTATTATAATAACAACGGTTTTAATTATATTTAGCGCAAATTTAGTTTTTTTCCTCGCGATTAATGAACACGAAGATTTATATCGCCAATCTGTTAAACAAAACTTAGATGCAATGTCTTCAAATATTTCCGATAGCTTATTACGTGTTATGTCTGAGCAAGTTGATTTGTTCTCTATAACCACCGAATTGCTCGGTTTTGATCGATATGAACACATTAAGTTTGTTAATGTATTTGACGCTGACTGGCAATTAATCCAATCGTATGTCCACCCTAACTATTTAGAGCTTGAGAGCTTTAAGCCTGAACTTATAAGTATTCAACCAAAAAATTTACCTTATGCGGTTACAATAACCAATGAAGGACTAGTGGCCTTAAAGGCAATTGGGGAGGAGCAGTTTCCTATTGGATATTTGCTCATTGTGCAAGACTTTAAAAAGCCACTGAATGAAAGTAAAATTAGCCTTTTTTATAGTGCAGCTCCATTTGTTGTTTTAATTATTGCACTCACCATTATTATTTCATTTTGGATATATCAGCGTTTATTAAGCCCACTTTTAGCGCTCTCGAAGTTCACACAGAAAGTTGAAAAATCAACAAATTATAAGCTTCAATACCAAGTCACTGGTCATGATGAAGTATCTCAACTTGGTAACGACATTAATGCATTACTACAAACAATTGACTCCCAAGTTCAAACCAATCATAAACATACCGCACAACTTTTAGTACAAACGCATTCAATGGAGCGCCTCGCCAACTACGATATATTAACAGGTTTACCTAATCGCATGTTTTTTATGGACCTACTCAAACTCGAGCTGGCTAGTAGTAAAAGTAACGATCAAGACGTTGCGATTATGTTCTTTGATGTTGATAGTTTTAAAGGCGTTAACGACACCCTAGGCCATGAAACCGGAGATATGCTTTTACAAGCTGTGGCTAAAAAAGTGAAAAGTTATCTGCGTAGTAACGACATAATTGCACGCTTAGGCGGTGATGAGTTTTTAATTATGCTACCTAATATCACTGAGCAATCTATTGTTATAGATATTGCCGAAAGTATCATTGAGGGTATGAAAGAGCCATTCACTATAAATGAGTGGGACGTACCAGCGGGTATTAGTATTGGTATTGCAAGTGCCAAAGAAGCTGAATTTGGTATAAATACATTTATCAGTAATGCCGATATTGCAATGTACACATCAAAAGAAAAAGGCAAAGGCGCATATACAATATTCCACCATAAAATGCTTGAAGATAACAAACGAAAAGCGCAAGTCGCTAACTTAATATCTCACGCAATAGCGCAAAATGAATTTGAGTTATTTTATCAGCTTAAAATGTCGAATACAGGCGAAGCTCAAGGCTTAGAAGCCTTAATAAGATGGCAAAGCAAAGAGCTAGGCTTTGTTTCTCCTGGTGAGTTTATACCTATAGCGGAACAAGCAGGTAAAATAAAAGCGATTACCCAATGGGTGATCACACAAGTATTTAAAGATGTGCAAATGCTAAAACAACTTATGGGGAATAATGTACTCGTCTCAATGAATCTTTCAAGCCATGACTTAAAAGATCATAACTTCATTCATACTGTAAAAAGTAAACTACTTGAACATAGCGTCGATATTTCAAATGTTCAGTTTGAAATAACAGAATCAAGCTATTTAGAAAATTTTGAAAACGCGAATCAATTTTTTAATCAAGTTAAAGTTATGGGAGGCTCAATTGCATTAGATGACTTTGGCACAGGTTACTCTTCATTGAGTTACCTTACTAAAATTGAAATTGATACATTAAAAATAGATCGAATGTTTGTAAATCAATATGCAAGCTCAGCAAAAGACACTGCAGTATTACAAGCAATACTCGATTTAGGCCAACGCCTTGGTTTAAAAATATGTAGCGAAGGAATTGAAACAACCGACCAAGCTAACTACCTAGTATCAAATGGTAGTGATGAAATGCAGGGCTATTACTTTGCAAAACCAGTGTGCATTGCACAACTACCACACGCAATTGAACGAGCGAAAATATTATTTAAAGAACTAACAATAACTTCAAAATAACTCAGTGCAATTGATTTTTTACTAAGCAAACGGCTTACTTTTAATTTAGTGCAATTATGGTGAGCTCTTTAGGTATAGTAATTCCTGCTGGAAGGTAAGCTACTGAGTCTTCAACGGTTAGTAAGTACTCTATAACCTCTTCTGTAGACTCAAATTCGACAGGGGGCTTGCTGCGCCCCGTGAATCGCATTTGGGCCCAATAAGCTTGTATTCTAGATTCAGTAAGACCTACCATCCTAGTGTTAAAATTTATTCTAAGCGGATTGCCGACAAATAGGTTAACTGCTTTAAATTGTCTGCTCATAGCTCCGCCCATATAAATATGGCGAATTTGTTGCTTACTAAAAGATAAGTTTTTATCTGTGGTATTTACTACAATAATGACGTTCGAGGGGTTTGTATTTTCTGCATAAACTGAAATGCTAAAACCAAATAGGCTACTAGCGACTACAAAGAGCATCATTATTTTTTTAATGTTATTAATAGGTTTAAAAAATATCATTAAAACACCCAATCCAAACCAATAAGATAAAGATTAGTTTTTTTATCAAAATCAGAGTCATCAGGAGTAACGAAAAACGAGTCTTTTACATCGTCACCTTCTAGGGTTGAAAACTCAGCTTTTAAGGCAAGGTTTGGCAGCACATCCCAGCGTACACCAACCGTCCAACTCTTAATTGAATCAGGCGTAGATTCATCAAAAATACGATTGTACCCATATGCAAGTTGATCTAAGTCGCTATTAATACCTAACGGAATTTCATTTTCAGCAGAACGAGTTTCTACGTCGCTATCTGCAAATGTTAAGTGGTAAGTAAAAGGAGCATGATTAACACCGGCAGTTAAATAATAGCTTTGAATTATAGGCACTATCCCCAAATCAGTTTTAATGCGGACCCATTCACCTCTAAAAAAATAATCTAAATTGTCGTAAATTACGCCAAATTGATTTGCATGTGCTCTACCTTTTGTTTTTACCGAGCTGGCGCTTTTTGTAAAATAAAGGCTATTAAGCACATTTTCTAGCTGTCTTATCTCATCAATATCAAGCTTGATATTCCCATTATAACGGGAAACTCTAAATTCTAAGTTTTCAATATTAATCTTACCAATGAACCCTAAAAGATTATCAACTTCAAAGCCCGTTCTTAAGGCGCCAATCCCTATATCACCCGACTCTTCACCATAGTAACCTTCAAAGCTCAAATCAAAGTTTTCTGCACCAAATTTATAAACAGCATCTATGCCATTAAACGTTTTAAATAAATAAGTATCATAAACTTGTTGAGGTGGATTGATCCATGGGTACGCAAAACCAACATCCGAAAAGTCACTCATGGTAAAAAAAGGTGTGCGTAACTTTCCGAGTTTTATTTGAATATTATCTGTCGGTCTATATGTTAAATATAACCACTCTAACCCTGAGTTATCGGAAGCTGTTGTGTTATTGCTTCTTAACAAAAATTGAGCTGTTGCAGACCACTTATCATCAAACTGATACTCGCCTTGGAATCCAATTAAACTAGATGGAGAAAATTTAAGACTGTCTTCATATCCCTTATATTCGACATTTTTTTCGTCTAAGTAGCCACCAATAACTCGAGCATAACCAGAAAATTCAAACTCATTAGAAAAAGCAGAAAAATGAGTAAGCATAGTGGTAAAAAGTAAGCACCAAGATATTTTATATCGCATCAGAGAAAATTAAATCCTTTGTTGAATTATGCAAAATACAGTGAAGATTAATTATGCTAACGATGAAATAACTCACCTGTTCGGATAATCAATTATTTAATTATTTTAAGTAGCGCATTTTACCGCTATCTAAGCTTAGCTAGCAAAGTCATAACTAGGATTAATCATTATAGTCAATGAATTACATGTTGGAACAATATATGTGTTCTATAAAAACATTAAGCATCTAGGTAATACTATTTACATGGAAAAGCACCTCACCCCTCTTGAATATTACTGAGATAGAGCTTAATTATACTTATATAGATACTTATCAACTAAGTAGGAGATAAAACAGATTCTTAATTCATGTCGTTCACTAGGATTGAGTGTTTAATGTGGGTGTTTGATAAAGCGTAATTGATTTAATTATAATCCGATATATGAAAAACCCACCCAAACTTTACTTTTTTGCAGACGTAAAAAAGCCCGAATCGTTAAATCCCGGCTTTCTACAATGTGAAGCCTCCGTAATGTCACGATACCTACAGCGGTGGAGAGTCACGTAGCAAATGCTACTGTATTGGCCGACTGAGATATTGAGGGGTTTTGTTGTGATTTTAACGGCGGGAGTCGCTATGCTCGCCCGACCTACGTGATAGGTGTTGATGTGAAAGTGTGTTAATTGTGCGCACTTCACTTTTCTGCAGACGTAAAAAAACCCGAATCGTTAGATTCGGGCTTTCTAGAATTTGAAGCTTGGAAATGTCGTGGTGCCCACAGCGGTGGAGAGTCACGTAGCAAATGCTACTCTATTGGCCGACTGAGTTATTGAGGGGTTTTGTTGTGATTTTAACGTCGAGAGTCGCTACGCCCGACCTACGTGCTAGGTGTTGATGTGAGTGTGTATTAATTGCGCACATTTCACTTTTCTTCAGACGTAAAAAAGCCCGACTATTTCTAGTCGGGCTCTCTACAATTTGAAGCCTGGTAATGTCCTACTTTCACATAGCAAATGCTACACTATCATCGGCGCTGTTTCGTTTCACTACTGAGTTCGGCATGGAGTCAGGTGGGTCCAAAACGCTATTGTCACCAAGCAAATTTGGGCGTTAATACGTATTTCTACGCACTAACTGAATTTGGAAAATATCTGATAATATTTTTTAAGCTTTTCTAAGTAATTTCTACTTTAGTTATATTAACTTCTTCGCTTGTTTCACTATCACATAAAACGCGTTTGGCGTTGTATGGTTAAGCCTCACGGGTAATTAGTACAAGTTAGCTTAATGGCTCACACCACTTCCACATCTT
>NZ_WTKX01000011.1:0-125418 GCF_011378755.1 Pseudoalteromonas sp. Z1A2
ACGCGAAGGCAAGCTCACTGACTTCGATGTGATAAATGATAGCTAATCATTTATCAATGAGAGATACAAGACGCGCAGCTTGCTGGCGTGACGAGCGAAGCTCGTAATTTCTAGGTTTTGGTTTCTTCTCATTTATTCCTCTTTTACTTCTCTTTGTGCAATAAGGTTTTAAGTGATTTATTCACAAAGAGGCTAAGAGGTCGCTGCGCTTCAGAGAAGTAAAAATACATAATTACTATGTTTTATGTCTTCTCATTTACTCCTCTTTTGCTTCTCTTTGTGCAATAAGGTTTTAAGTGATTTATTCACAAAGAGGCTAAGAGGTCACTGCGCTTTAGAGAAGTAAAATACATAATTACTATGTTTTTATGTCTTCTCATTTACTCCTCTTTTACTTCTCTTGGTGCAATAAGATTTTAAGTGATTTATTCACAAAGAGGCTAAGAGGACGCTGCGCTTTAGAGAAGCAAAACTACATAATTACTATGTTTTCTCACTTGCCGTTTTTGCTTAACCCTTATAACCGTTAGGGTTATTTGACTGCCAGCGCCAGGTATCTTGCATCATTTCATCAATACCGCGCACTGCTTCCCAGCCAAGTTCATTAAGTGCTTTTTCTGGCGCTGCATAACACGCTGCAATATCACCAGGGCGGCGAGGTGAAACCTGATAGGGTACAGCCTGATCGCTTGCTTTAATAAATGCATTAACCATTTGTAGTACAGAATACCCGTTACCAGTACCTAGGTTATAAACTAATGCACCTGTGCTGCTGGCAATTTTATCAAGCGCTTTTAAATGGCCAATCGCTAAATCTACAACATGTATATAGTCGCGCACACCGGTGCCATCAACTGTGTCGTAGTCATCACCAAATACAGCGAGTTGCTTTAATTTACCTACCGCTACTTGTGCGATAAACGGTAAAAGGTTGTTTGGAATACCATTAGGGTCCTCACCAATTAAGCCCGACTCATGTGCACCCACTGGGTTAAAGTAACGCAAAATAGCAAACGCAAAGCGCTCATCTGATTTAGCGATATCTTGTAGCATCATTTCAACCATTAGTTTAGATGTGCCGTAAGGGTTAGTAGTACCGCCGACAGGAAAGTCTTCTTTGATTGGTAATCTTGCTGGGTCGCCGTAAACCGTGGCTGACGAGCTAAATACCAATTTAAATACACCCGCATCGCGCATCGCATCAACAAGCGTAAGCGTACCTTGAACGTTGTTTTGATAGTACTCAACTGGCTTTGCAACCGACTCGCCTACTGATTTTAAACCCGCAAAATGTATAACACTATCAACCGTATGTTTTGCAAATACAGAATCTAAAAAGGGTTTATCGAGAATATCGCCTTGGTAAAAAGTGGCTTCTTTACCTGTTATATTTTTTACGCGCGCAAGTGATTCTTGTGATGAGTTACTTAAATTATCAATAACAACAACATCGTTACCTTGTTGTAAAAGTTCTAAAACAGTGTGCGAGCCAATATAGCCTGCGCCACCGGTTACTAAAATAGTCATGAAAGCTCCGTGGGTACCTTTTATCAATTAAGTTAATTTCACCATAAATAGAGGTGATTTACATGTTTTATCTGTAATTTATATGATTTTAATCGTATTTTTTTGATATCAGCACATTAAATGCTTTTGATTAGATTTTGTGCAAAACAAGTAGCACTTGATTGGTAAGATTAAGTTATAGTTAATAAACAAGTGCTAAAATAGCTTTAGTAATAGCTAATACTAGGTTTACTCCAATCCACACTTTTGTGATTGGTTACCTCTTTGGAGAAAGATATGAATTTAGTTAAAAAAATAGCAACAACAATGTGTATCGCATTACCTGCGCTTGCCCATGCTGGTGAGTCTGTTGTTAAATGGAATGACTTTAATGATTATCGTGATGTGCGAGCGTCTAACCAAGCTAAGAGCTCATATCACAAAAGTGTGGCAGCAAGTTTCGAAAAGCATATGGCTAAACTAGCCGAGCAATTGCCAAAAGACTATAAATTAAATGTAGAGTTTACAGATTTAGATTTAGCAGGTGATGTGCGTTATGGTGGTATGGACGAGATTCGTGTAGTAAAACCAATTTATTTTCCACGCATAAAGCTAAATTATTCGTTAACCGATAACGACGGTACAGTGCTAAGTAAAGATACTGATGTGGAGCTTAAAGATATGGGCTTTATGGATAAAATTAAAATGGGCCGCGACGAATCATTTTATTACGAAAAACGCTTACTAACAGAGTGGTTTGGTGAACAAATATTACCAAGTTTAGATTAACTGAAAATAAAAATGCCGCTAAATAGCGGCATTTTTATTTTTAAGCTTTACTTAAAAGTAGCTAACAACGTGAGTATTTGTTGTAACTTAATAACGGTTGTTTTCAGTTTTTCTTCTTCAAAACCATCGTTAGATAAGCTTTCAACATCAGCGGCTACGTCAAGTACGTAAGGCTTAAAACGTTTAGCTTCAAAGCTAAAGCCAGAATCGGCAGTAAATAAGGCTTTAAACTTACCGTGACCTTGCTGTTGAAGCTCGTCGAGTTTTTTGTCAGCATCAAGTGCCTGACGGTAAACAATTTTTAAGTTGGCATTGAGTTGTTCAATAATAGAATCCATGGTTTTCCTAAAGCTTTGCACTGCATTGCCGACATAATACTTGGATTACATTTAAAAGTCAGGTTTGTTATATGAATATATCAGGCACAAGTTTACCCGCTGTTTCTGGCTCAGGCCAAGGCAGTGAGCTTTATAGCGCTGCTTTATCTAAAAAGCAGCAACTAGCAGATGGCGCAGCAGCACTTGCACTTATTGAAGGTGCTGCACAATCGTCAAGTGCGCAAACACCGGCTAAATCGGTAACAGCATCATTGGGTAACAACGTAAATATATACGTTTAAATGCTGTTTTAAATTAGCTTAAGATCGATAGGTGTTTTGCTTTTTTGACCACCGATTTCTCTTACTAATTTAGGCACTAAAAATCCAGGCAGAGCTTTTAATAGCTCTGCCATTATTTCAATTGCTTGCGCTTCATTAATATCAAAGTGGCTCGCCCCTTCAACTTTATCGAGCAAATACAAATAATACGGCAATACGTCTGCGTCAAATAACGCTTCGCTTAAATTTATTTGCGCATCGAGCGTATCATTCACATCTTTTAAAATTACAGCTTGGTTTAAAAGCGTTACGTTTGCTTGTTTAAGCTTTTGCATAGCTGCTTTAAAGTCAGCGTCTATTTCGTTGGCGTGGTTTATGTGATTAATAAAAATAATTTTTAATGGCGATTTTGCTAATCGCTCACATAGCTCATCGGTTACTCGCGCCGGTATAACTACTGGTAAACGGCTATGAATTCGCATTCGTTTAATTTGTGGTAATTGCTCAAGCTCATCTAAAAACCAACTTATTGCATCGTCTTTGGCCATGAGCGGATCGCCACCACTTAAAATCACTTCGTTTATATTGGCATCAGATTTTATGTAGCTTAGTGTTTCAAGCAGGCTTTTTTTATTAAGTTGGTTTTCTTGATACGGAAAATGCCTTCTAAAGCAGTAACGACAATTGACTGCACAGCCGGTTTTAAACATTACTAAAACACGTGATTTATACTTATGTAAAAGGCCGGGTTGTTCGTTGTCTTGCTCAAGTAGGGGATCTTTATTAAAACCCGACTTAGTTAAAAATTCTTGATGGCGTGGCATGACTTGCAATAAAAGAGGATCGTTTGGATCGCCTTTGCGTATTTTTTTTATAAAAGGGATAGGCACGCGTACCGGAAATAAACTGCGGGCTTTTAGGTCGTTTTCATGGACTTGGCTCGATAAACCGACCATTTCAAGCAAGGTTTTTGGGCAGGTAACTACATTTGCTAATTCTTTTTGCCAGTTTTTATGCAAATTTGCTTCATTTCTTTGTATCATTGGCATGTAGATTACTCGAAAAAATATAAATAGAGGAAACGATGGCGAATTATAGCACCAACGAGTTCAAGGGCGGCCTAAAAATTATGATGGACGGCGAGCCTTGCAGTATCTTAGAAAATGAAATGGTAAAACCTGGTAAAGGCCAGGCGTTCAACCGTGTTCGTATCCGTAAACTTATCTCTGGTAAGGTGCTTGAAAAAACCTTTAAATCGGGTGAATCAGTTGAAGGTGCTGATGTAATGGATACAGATTTAGCGTATCTATACACAGACGGCGAATTTTGGCATTTCATGAACAACGAAACATTTGAGCAAATTGCCGCTGACGAAAAAGCACTAGGCGATGCAGTTAAATGGTTAGTTGAAAATGATTTATGTACAATTACATTATGGAACGGCAGCCCTATTGCTGTTACACCACCAAACTTTGTTGAGCTTGAGATCACTGAAACAGATCCTGGCCTTAAGGGTGATACAGCGGGTACTGGTGGTAAACCAGCAACGCTTAGCACAGGCGCTGTAGTACGAGTTCCATTATTTGTACAAATTGGCGAAGTAATTAAAGTAGACACTCGTAACGGTGAATACGTAAGCCGTGTTAAGTAAGCTTTAACATTGTTTATAAAATCCCAGCTTAAGCTGGGATTTTTTTTGGAGAAAATATGTCAGCAGATCTTTGGGCCCCAAGCGCAAGCATTGAAACACTAAAACAACGTGCAGCAATATTACGTAACATTCGTGAGTTTTTTTATACGCGTAATGTAATGGAAGTAGAAACTCCTAGCTTAAGCAGTGCCAGTGTAACCGATGTGCATTTGGCCAGTTTTAACACCACATTTGTAGGTCCAGGGCACGCAGGTGGGCTTCCTCTTTTTTTACAAACATCTCCAGAGTTTGCTATGAAACGCTTGTTAGCAGCAGGCTCAGGTGCTATTTTTCAGCTTTGTAAAGCATTTAGAAATGAAGAAGCAGGTAGTCATCACAATCCCGAATTTACAATGCTTGAATGGTATCGCCCAGGCTTTGATGAATTTGCACTTATGGATGAAATGGATGAACTAATGCGGCTTGTTTTAGATGTTGAGCCGGCAATAAAGCTTACTTATCAGCAAGCGTTTGAACAAGCACTTGGGCTCGATCCGCTAACAGCGAACACAGAGCAATTAAAGCAACTAGCGTGTGAGCATGGATTTGTTGATATAACCAAAAACGAAACAAATAAAGACACCTTATTGCAGCTGTTATTTTGTATGAAAGTAGAGCCAACCATTGGGCAAACTAAACCGTGTTTTGTATATCACTTTCCGGCATCCCAAGCGGCACTTGCACAAATTTGTGAACACGATATACGTGTAGCAGGGCGCTTTGAGCTTTATTACAAAAATATGGAATTGGCGAATGGCTTTAACGAACTCACAAATGCCAGCGAGCAAGCTAAACGTTTTAATGAAGATAACGCATATCGCGCTGAAAACGGTTTAAAGCAAGTGCCAATGGATACGCGTTTAATTAAAGCGCTGGAGCATGGATTACCACAGTGCGCAGGGGTTGCTTTAGGGATTGATAGGTTGGTAATGCTCGCAACAAATAAAGAAAAAATTAAAGACGTAATAGCGTTTGATGTGCAAAGAGCGTAATGCTTAGCCTGTAGGCGTAGGTGTAATATTTGTAGGTGCGAATTTATTTCGCGCTCGTGTAATTTAACTTTATAAAAAAGCGAGGTATAAAACCTCACCTACAAATAAAAACACCGCGTTTAAATTAAACGCGGTGTTTTTATTTGCTTGCTGTAGCTTTCATTTGAAAGCCAACGGCTGTGCTTTACAGATTAAGTGTAAACGTAACACCTGCAACACGAGGCTCACCTAATTGTGTGTAGGTATGCGTTGTGTAACCATCTTGTGGATCGTTACCAAACTCAAAACCACGTGTAGGGACTGTCTCGTCAAACACGTTACGAGCCCACGCGCGAACTGCCCACATGTCTGCTTCGTAACCAAAGCTTAAGTTAACTAAGTTGCTGCTTGGTGCCTGTGAGTTATGACTATCTGAGAAGTAGTAGTCGTCCTTACCTTCAACACCAATCATACCGTAAAGCTCACTTGTAAAGTTATAGCGAGCAGTAAACGCATACTGGTATTTAGGTGACTGTGCTTGCTCACGACCGTCTTGGTTTAAGCCAGACTGCGTTACAAAGTCATCTATTTCAGTGTTTAAGTAACCAGCACTACCCGTTAAAAATAGATTATCAGTTAGTTGGTAACTACCTTCAACTTCTAATCCGTAGTTGCTACCAGAACTTGCGTTATCAACATAACCGGTAAATTGCTGACCTTCTACTTGCCATGCTTTTAACTGAATATCGTCGCGGTGCATGTAAAATGCAGCTAAGCGAAGCGTAAATTTGTCATCAAGCGATGAGCCTTTAACACCAAATTCGCCACTCCATAAATATTCAGGGTCGAAACTGGTGTGTTGCTGGAAAAAATCAGCGCTTAGGTTTAAGCCTTCATCTTTGGCTTTAGCAAGCGCTTCTGAGTTAATACCGCCAGCTTTGTAGCCACGCGTAATGCTGGTGTAGATCATAGTGCGATCAATCACTTGATATTCAAGTGCTATTTTACCGCCAACCATTACGTCGTCGGTGTCTTGTATAAAGCCATTGCTATCGGTGTAGTCGCCTTGGTATTGCTCTACACGTAAACCTGTAATTAATGTTGTTTTAGGGCCAATTGGAGTCGCTACTTGACCATATACTGCAACGTTACTCGTTTCGTAAGTTGAAGAAAACGGGCTTGCTAACCATGTGTATTGGCGCTCTAAATCAACGTCACGGTTTTGGTAATAAATACCCGCAACCCAGTTACCCGTTTTAGAATTAAACTGTAAATCTACAGACTGATCGTCGCGATCGCGGCTGTATAAATCAGTTGAGCTGTATCCATCTGGATGTAAGCCAGCAGCACATAACTTTGGCTCACTTGTATCGTTACATACCCAGTCTTCGTCAAAGCTGTAAAGTAATTCGGTATCAATAGCCGACAGGTTTAGATTTACATCAAAAGCGTCAAAACCCGTGTAAGTATTCTTGACACCTATAGCGTAGCTTTCTTGATTATCTTGCCCTGGTTCATCGGCAACACTATTGCGGCTGTTATCAAGCGTAAACGCATCGTAACCATTGTTTATGTCAATATAGTGAAGGTTTAACTCAGTATTTAAATGCTTTGTAAGCTGACTGTTTATTTTAAAGCGGGCTACTTGTTCGTCTTGATTTTGTGTTTCGTCATTTAAGTACAAGTTATCTACGTAACCGTCTGACTTTCTGCGAAAGTAGCTAACGCGTGCGCTAGTGTCATCTGTTAAACCAGTGCTTGCTGCAATACCTGCTTCACGTGTGTTGTACGTGCCAGCACCTACTTGTAATTTTAAACTTGGATCGCTCGTGGCTTTAGCTGAACCCATTTGGATCATACCAGCCATGCCGTCTGCGCCAAAGCGTGTACCTTGTGGACCACGGTAAATTTCTACTTGGTCTATATCAAATAATAATGAACTGCCACCAAGGCCAGAATAGTTAATACCATCAATAACTAAGCCTACAGATGGATTAATAGGGTCTACAAATTGTGAACGAAGTCCCACGCCACGAATTTGAATATAACGACCGCGCGACGCACCAGATGCAAAATTTATATTGGCGGTACTGCCTAACATTTCGTCTAAGTAACTTGCACCACGTTGATTAATTTCATCTTCGCTGAATAAGCTCGCACTCGCGCTTAAAGTTTGAATGCTTTCGCGCTGAAAATCGCCAGTTACAACAATTCTTTCTAGGTCGCTATCATCAGCGTTAGCTGCAATTGGTGCACCAAGCAGCGGTAAAAGTGCGGCAGTAATTAAAGACAAACGTAAGTTCATTGGGTTACTTAACTCCATTTTAGGGACTCGTATGGTAGCAATTATTTAAACACATGTGCTATAAACGCGGCAATTATACGTTAAATAATCAGGATTACTAATATGACCTTTAAAGTTGACTTCAAAGTACGTGATTACGAATGTGACTTACAAGGTATCGTAAATAACAGTGTTTATTTTAATTATTTAGAGCATGCTCGACATGAGTTCTTGTACGCACACGGTATTGATTTTGCTCAGTTAGCAAAAGATAAAATTAACCTAGTCGTGATGCGCAGCGAAATGGACTATAAACATTCACTATTACCAGGTGATGAATTTTATGTGGCTGTGGAGCCGCAGCGTATTAGTCGTTTAAAATTTGCGTTTAAGCAAACGGTTATACGTAAAAGCGATGAAAAAGTAATGCTCAATGCACTGGTTATAGGAACGTCTGTTAATGAAAAAGGTAGACCGTTTTTACCTGAGCAAATAGATAACGTATTTAAAACTACAACTTAGTACTTAATCGCATAACTTTTGAACTATCATAGAACAAAAATTTACATTTAAAACATGCATTTTTAACGGATAAAGGACATAAATATTGTTACAATTACATTAATTAGACAATTAGTTAGTAGTAGCATGAAATTAGCAGCAATACCGATGCTTATAGTCGGTTTATGTGTTGGTTGCGCATCAACAGGGACGGTTACCAGTGAGCAGCTTAAATACACCCAATGGCAATTATCACGTGTTGATGGTTTAGCAATTCCACCTTCGTTTAATGCATCAATGAGCTTTATTGAAGCACTGCAAGTAAACGGTTTTGCTGGCTGTAACAAATTTTTTGGTGAAGGCTCGCTTGAAGAAAGTAACCTTACCGTAAGTAAATTAGGAATGACCCGCAAGTCGTGCGGCGAAGAGCTTGATGAGTTTGAGCAGCAGTTATTACAAGCCTTAAAGCAAGGTGCCGAGCTTAAAATGCAAGACCAGCAATTAGTCATGCAAGGCGAGCAAACATTTGTGTTTATCCCTAAATAATTTTAAGTTTTTGAAAAACAGCCCCTTGCGGGCAGTTTTTAACTGACGTACACTCAGCGCAGATTTGTTGAATAATATCTTCGAATCGACGAACAAAATTTATATATCAATACTTGTCGGAGTGCCAAAGCTAAGGAATTAGTTTTTGGCTGAGATCGCGAAAGCGGGATCCGTGAACCTGATCAGGTTAATACCTGCGTAGGGAACAAGCTGCCTAAAATGGGACGCTTGTGCGTCTTTTTTTATGCGCACAATAAAGTGATTTATTTTTTAGGCTGCAAAGTAGCATGTACGCTACTTTACGATCTTTCTCTATTCCTCGGAATATCTGACAAGACAACCCTTAAGCAATGAGGCAAGTCATGTCAAATACTACAAATAAAGCGTCACGCCGAGAAACTCGTGCTGCCGCGTCTGAATATATTTATAACTTAACGGGTCAACCGTTCCCAAATTCTCATAAAGTATACGTTGAAGGTACTCAACCAGGCGTGCGCGTTGGTATGCGTGAAATCACGTTAAGTGATACGTTTATTGGCGGCACAGATGAAAACCCTGTTTATGAGACAAACGATCCGCTTCGTGTTTACGATACGTCGGGCCCGTATACCGATCCTAATTTTGAACTAGACGTGCGTAAAGGCTTACCAAAATTTCGTGAACAATGGATTGAAAGCCGTGGTGACACTGAAATTTTAGAATCAGTGACGTCGCAGTTTTCGCAGCAGCGCATGGCAGATGAAGGGTTGGATCATATTCGCTTTGATCACCTTCCAAAAATTCGCCGTGGTGTCGCTGGTAAAAACGTAACGCAAATGCACTACGCACGCCAAGGGATTATTACCCCTGAAATGGAATACGTAGCTGTTCGTGAAAATATGGGACGTGCAGAAATTCGTAAAGAATTACTTGCCGCGCAGCATAAAGGCGAGTCGTTTGGCGCGAGTATTCCTGAATTTATTACCCCAGAATTTGTACGCGACGAAATAGCCCGTGGTCGCGCTATTTTACCAAATAATATAAACCATCCAGAAACAGAGCCTATGATTGTAGGTCGTAACTTTTTAGTAAAAGTTAATGCCAATATTGGTAACTCATCGGTTAGCTCATCTATTGAAGAAGAAGTAGAAAAAATGGTGTGGTCTACCCGCTGGGGCGCAGACACCGTGATGGACTTATCAACGGGTCGTTACATTCACGAAACGCGTGAATGGGTTGTACGTAACTCGCCTGTACCTATTGGCACAGTACCGATTTATCAAGCGCTTGAAAAAGTAAACGGTGTGGCTGAGGATTTAACGTGGGAGATTTTCCGCGATACGCTTATAGAGCAAGCTGAGCAGGGTGTTGATTACTTTACTATTCATGCGGGTGTACTACTTCGTTATGTACCAATGACGGCTAAACGTGTAACCGGTATTGTGTCACGCGGTGGCTCAATTATGGCTAAGTGGTGTTTAGCGCATCACAAAGAAAACTTTTTATACACGCACTTTGAAGATATTTGCGACATTTTAAAGCAATACGATGTGTGTTTTTCACTCGGTGATGGCCTGCGCCCTGGTTCGATTGCAGATGCCAACGATGAAGCGCAGTTTAGTGAGCTACGCACATTAGGTGAACTGACTAAAATTGCGTGGAAACACGACGTACAAGTATTTATAGAAGGCCCAGGGCATGTGCCAATGCACATGATTAAAGCCAATATGGATGAGCAATTAAAGCATTGCGACGAAGCGCCTTTTTATACTTTAGGCCCTCTAACGACCGATATTGCACCAGGGTACGATCATATTACTTCTGGTATTGGGGCAGCTCAAATAGCATGGTACGGCTGTGCAATGCTTTGTTATGTAACACCTAAAGAGCATTTAGGTCTGCCAAATAAAGAAGATGTTAAAGAAGGCTTAATTACCTACAAAATAGCTGCACATGCCGCCGATTTAGCAAAAGGTCACCCAGGTGCGCAAGAGCGTGATAACGCGCTATCAAAAGCACGCTTTGAATTTAGATGGCATGACCAATTTAATATAGGTTTAGATCCAGACCGTGCTCGTGAATATCACGACGAAACCCTTCCGCAAGAATCAGGCAAAGTGGCTCACTTTTGCTCTATGTGTGGTCCTAAATTTTGCTCTATGAAAATTAGCCAAGAAGTACGCGATTACGCTAAAGATTTAGAAACACGCGGTATTGATCCAAATGACGCTGGCGAGGCTATTGAAATCAAAATGATTGATGTAGAAGCCGAAATGAAAGCCAAATCAGCTGAGTTTAAGCAAACAGGCTCAGAAATTTACCACAAAGCGGTATAGCAAGAAGTTAGATACAGATGTAGGTGAGGTTTTATACCTCGCTTCTTTAAACATTGAAGAAGTGCGAGTGAGTTCGCACCTACTAATAACTGCTTTTGGAGGTTTTATGTTTTATAACATTGCTGTGGTGGGTTTTGGTTTAGCAGGGCGCTTAGCTGCCCTTGAGCTAAGTAAGTTGCATCATGTAACGGTGTTTGAAGCAGACGATGAGCAAACCCCAAATAGCGCCGGTAAAGTGGCAGCAGCCATGCTGGCACCGCTGGCTGAGTCGGTGTTATGCGAGGCTGATTTAGCTTTAATGGGGCTTGATTCAATGAAGCGCTGGCCAGAAATAGTGAGTGAACTTGAGGGGGATGTGTTTTTTCAGCAGCAAGGCACATTGGTTGTTGCGCATCAGCAAGATAAAGGCGATTTACAAAGCTTTACCCAGAGAATAAAGCCCATAGCAGGGCAAAGCGCTCAGGTATTGAATGCTCAGCAAATAGCGCAGTTAGAGCCAGAGTTTGCTAATCGGTTTAATCAAGGTCTATTTTTACCCTGCGAGGGGCAAATAGATAACCAAGCCTTTTATAAAGCAAGTTTTACCATGCTCAACAAGCGCAAAGTTAAGTGTGTGTTTAACCAGCGCGTAACCATTAAAAACGGTGAAATAAATAATCGACCATTTGACTACATTATAGATTGTCGTGGGCTTGGTGCTAAAAGTGATAAACCGCTTAGAGGTGTGCGCGGTGAAGTCGCAAGGCTATATGCACCTGAAGTAAATTTAACGCGACCTGTGCGTTTAATGCATCCGCGTTACCCAATTTATATAGCGCCTAAACCGAATCATGAATATGTAATTGGTGCGACCGAAATAGAATCGCAAGATAGCGGCGCCGCAACAGTGCGATCAGCTCTTGAGTTACTTTCAGCGGCTTATACCGTACACAGCGGATTTGCCGAAGCACGACTACTTAATATTCAAGCCGGATTACGCCCTGCATTTAGCGATAACCGCCCAGAAGTATCACAAGTTGGCAATGTAATTAGCATTAATGGCTTGTATCGCCACGGTTATATGCTGGCACCGGCATTAGTGGCGCAAGTAGTTTCACGAATAGAGTGAGAATAAAATGAACATTACAATTAATGGCGAGCTACTTAATGTTAATAGCAAAGCACTCGTTGAGGTACTTCAAAGTTTTGGTGCAGTCGCGCCTTTTGCTGTGGCTGTTAATGGCGAATTTATTCCACAAAGTCGACACAGTAACTATGTACTTAATGAAGGCGACAGTGTTGAGTTGCTGTCACCCATTCAAGGCGGATAAAGCTCATGCAAACTAAAGACTGTTTAACTATTTATGGAGAGCAAATAAAGAGTCGTTTATTAATAGGCTCTGCGCTTTATCCGTCGCCCGACATTATGACCCAATCGATAGTCGCCTCTGGCGCTGAAATTGTAACCGTGTCGCTTAGGCGCCAACAAAGTGCAGCAGCCGGTGATGACTTTTGGCAGTTAATAAAAAATACAGGCTTAAAAATACTGCCTAATACCGCAGGGTGCCATAGTGTTAAAGAAGCGACAACCCTTGCAAAAATGTGCCGAGAGGTATTTGCCACCGATTGGATTAAGCTAGAGCTGATTGGCGATGATTACAATTTACAGCCTGACCCTTTTGCGCTACTTGAAGCCACAAAAATATTAATTAATGATGGCTTTAAAGTATTGCCTTATTGCACCGATGACTTAGTACTTTGCCAGCGCTTAAATGAGCTAGGGTGTGAGGTGCTTATGCCGTGGGGGGCGCCAATAGGCACCGGTAAAGGCTTGTTAAATAGTTATAATTTAAAAACTATTCGAGAGCGTTTACCCGATACCACATTAATAGTAGATGCCGGTTTAGGTTTGCCATCGCATGCCTGCCAAGCACTCGAAATGGGGTATGATGCGGTATTATTAAATTCAGCCATTGCAGGGGCGGGCTGCCCAATTACTATGAGCCGCGCATTTAAAGCCGCAGTTGAAGCAGGGCGCTTTGCATATCAAGCAAAAGCAATGCCTGAAAAAGACGTTGCAGCCCCATCAACCCCAACAATGGGTATGCCATTTTGGCATCAGCAGTGAAGGAAAGAATATGAATAACGTAGTGTGGACAATTGCCGGATCTGATTCGGGCGGCGGTGCAGGTATTCAAGCAGATATAAAAGCAATGCAAAGTTTTGGTGTACATGGCTGCACGGCAATTACGGCGCTTACTGCG
The DNA here is from genome assembly GCF_011378755.1 of Pseudoalteromonas sp. Z1A2. Taxonomy (NCBI): domain Bacteria; kingdom Pseudomonadati; phylum Pseudomonadota; class Gammaproteobacteria; order Alteromonadales; family Pseudoalteromonadaceae; genus Pseudoalteromonas; species Pseudoalteromonas sp. Z1A2. The sequence continues at coordinate 13,444 of NZ_WTKX01000011.1, forward strand.
CAAAATAGTTTAGGTGTAGAAGCTATTAATGCTGTGTCTACCGATATTATTGAATCGCAGTTACTAGCGCTTGAAAAAGACATGAAAGCCAAAGTAATAAAAATTGGCATGCTTGCCAATGTGCAGCAAATTCAGCTGATCAGCGAACATATAAGCCACTATAAAGCTAAGTGGCCTGTGCCTCCCGTTATTGTATATGACCCTGTTGCTATTGCCTCAAGCGGTGACTTACTAACAGAAGAGGACACGGTAAGTGCAATAAAAGAATGTTTACTGCCGCTGGTGGATGTAATAACCCCAAACACCCATGAAACACAGTTATTAACCGGTGTGTATTTAATTGGCCCGGCTGCAATAAAAGAAGCGGCTAATAAGCTATTAAGCTGGGGCGCAAAAGCCGTTGTTATTAAAGGCGGACATTGGGATTACCCAAGTGGCTACTGCATTGATTATTGTATTGATAGTAATACGCAAAATGGTGAAGAATACTGGTTAGGCAATCAAAAAATACAAACCCCGCATAACCACGGCACCGGATGTAGCATGGCTTCGGTAATTGCTGCATGTTTAGCTAAAGACTATCCATTAAAAGATGCCTTTATTTTAGCTAAGGCATATATAAACCAAGGGCTAAAACAGTCGGTACGTTATGGCGAAGGGATTGGACCGGTTGCTCATACATCGTTCCCCACTAATTTAGCTGACTACCCACAAGTGATTGAACCGGGGAGCTGGCTGGGTGATGAACTAGATTTTGATGTGCCGCTTGATTTTAATTTGGCTGCTGATTTTGCACCTTGTGAAAGTAAATCGCTTGGCTTGTATGCAGTTGTAGATAGTATAGATTGGTTAGAAAAGTGCTTACAACAAGGCATTAAAACAGCGCAGTTACGCGTTAAAAATAAAACGCAAGACGAGCTTGATGGGCTCATTAAGCAAGCTGTTGAGCTGGGCAAGCAATACAACGCACAGGTATTTATAAACGACTACTGGCAGTTAGCTATTAAGCACGGTGCATATGGCGTGCATTTAGGGCAAGAGGATTTAGACATTGCTAATTTAGCGGCAATTAAAGACGCAGGGTTAAGGCTTGGGCTTTCTACTCATGGTTTTTATGAAATGTTGCGTGCGCATAATTATCGCCCTAGTTATATGGCATTTGGCGCTATTTACCCAACCACAACAAAAGATATGACAGGTCAAATACAAGGCCTTGAAAAGCTGATTAAGTTTGTACCACTGATGCAAAGCTACCCAACAATAGCAATAGGCGGGATTGATTTAAGCCGTGCTGAGCAGGTAGCGAAAACTGGCGTAGGCAGTGTTGCTGTAGTGCGTGCGATTACCGAAGCTGATAATTACGTAGAGGCTATAAGCGCTCTGCAAGTGGCCATAAGCAGTGCCAATTAAAACTAACAAGGGTAATACTAACAAGGCCGGTAAACGTGAATGAGCTAAGCGATAAAGAAACCCTGCGTTACAGCCGCCATTTATTGCTTGAAGAAGTTGGGCTTGAAGGGCAATTAACACTTAAATCCTCAACGGTTGCAGTTGTGGGGGCTGGTGGTTTAGGTAGCCCCGCACTTTTATATTTAGCCGCTGCGGGTGTTGGAACGCTTATTTTAATTGACGATGATGAGGTTGAGCTTTCAAACTTACAGCGCCAAGTGCTTTATAAAATAAATCACTTAGGACAAAACAAGGTCGCTGCAGCGGGTAAAGTATTAGCGAGCCTGAATAATCAAATAAACATAGTAACGCATTGCCGAAAGCTAGATGAGAGTAACGCAACTAACATGCTAAAAGATGCTGACATCATACTTGATTGCTCTGATAACTTTAGCACTCGCTATAGTGTTAATCGTTATTGTATTGCTAATAAAACACCGTTAATTTCTGGTGCTGCACTCGCAACCAAAGGGCAGTTAATGGGCTTTGATTTTAGGCAAAGTGATAGCCCGTGCTATGGCTGCGTTTTTCCACAAAGCGAAGCTACACCAGTTATCAATTGCAGTAACGCAGGAGTGATTAGCCCGTTACTTGGTGTAATAGGCTCTATGCAGGCGCAACTTACGCTCAACTTATTACTGGGGCATTCAGAGGGGGGGGGATTTATAACCTTTGATGCGCTTACTTTAAAGCAGCAGCACTTTAAAGTGATTAAAGATTCAGAGTGTAAAGAGTGTGGAAAATAGGTTTTTGAGAGGCTTGTGCCTGTTACTACATTTGGCGTTAAAGAATTAAAAGCTGCGCTTTTCGCGTGAGTAAGCTTCACGCCTACAAAAATAAAAAAACCGCGTTTAAATAACGCGGTTTTTTGATTTCTAATTAACGATTGATTTAGTCGTTAATTTTTGCAAACGCAGTACCTAAGCGAGTAACCACTTCTGGTAGTTGATCGTCCAGTATTTCAGCTTTATCAGCACCCCATGCTAGTACCACAGTAGAGCCTAATTTAAAGCGACCCATTTCTTCACCCTTTTTAAGCGTGATGGCGTTATCGCCAGTGGTTGGGTATTTCCAACTAAATACATCGCTACCTGCTGGTGGCGTGACAGTACCTGCCCAAATAGTTTCTATGCTGGCTACAATTGTTGCGCCAACAAGTACCATAGCAAGCGGACCAATTTCAGTTTCAAAAATTGCTACTACTCGTTCATTACGCGCAAACAAGTTAGGCACGTTTTGCGCGGTAAGTGGGTTTACTGAAAATAAATCACCTGGCACGTAAATCATTTTGCTTAGTGTCCCATCAATTGGCATATGAATACGGTGGTAATCTTTAGGTGCTAAATAAATAGTGGCAAACTTACCGCCTAAAAATGGTGTTGTATCATCTTGTGAGCCGCCTAGTAGCGCTTGTAAGCTGTAATCGTGACCTTTAGCTTGTATTAGCTGTCCGTCAACAATATCGCCTAGCTGGCTGATTGCGCCATCCACTGGATGAATGATGATATTGCTATCTTCTACCATTGGGCGCATGCCGTCTTTTAAAGGGCGAGTAAAAAATTCATTAAAGCTTTTATAATGAGCAGGATCTGGGTATTGGGCTTCGCTCATATCTACTTTATATTGCTTAATAAATAGTTTAATTAAAGTCGTTGTTAAAGCGCCTGCTTTAGCTGCGGCTAATTTACCCACTACACGTGAAATAAAATGTTTTGGCATTGCGTACTGCATTGCGATTTTAAATTTGTCTAAACTCACAGTATTTATCCTAAATTATACGCGAGGCGCACGGGCGCCTGCACGGCCATCGGCCATTGTTTCTAAAATTCGGTGGTAGCTGTCAAAGCGCAATTGAGAAATTTTGCCATCTGCTACAGCTTCTTTAACTATACAGCCCGGATCGTTTAAATGTTTACAGTCTCTAAAGCGGCACCCGCCTATAAATTCTCTAAACTCTTTAAAACACCACGTTACACGCTCAACATCTAAATGCCATAAACCAAATTCACGAATTCCTGGTGAATCGATTAGGTTACCGCCACTTGGTAAATGGTGAAGGCGTGAAACAGTTGTTGTATGCTGGCCTAGGCCGCTGTTTTCAGATACTTCTTTAGTTAATATTTCAGCGTTAGGTAATACAGTGTTAACGAGGGTTGATTTACCCACACCACTTTGACCAACAAAAATGTTATTTTTACCAACAAGTACTTCTTTTAATTCATCAATACCATTGCCCGATATATTACTAACAAGGAGTACTTGGTAATCAAGTTTACGGTAGATATCGAGAACTTTTTGTATTTCGCTAAGGCCTGCGTCATCAATTAAATCTATTTTATTGAGTACTAAAATTGGCTCAATACCCATATCTTCACAGGCTATTAAATAGCGGTCGATAATACTTGGGGTAAACTCAGGTAGTACCGCCGATACCATGAGTATTTGATCAATGTTAGCTGCAATAACTTTCACGCCGTCGTAAAAGTCAGGGCGGGTAAGTTGCGAGCGACGCTCTTGCGTGGCTTCAATTACTCCGGCTAAATCACCTTCACTTACTTTGGCACGGCGAAACAATACCTCATCACCACACACTAAATTTGACACGGTACGTCGTATATTACAACGAAGTACATCGCCATTTTCAGTTTCGACATCGGCGTGTTGGCCAAAACGACTGATCACAATTGCGCTCTCGACCTGACCTAAATTATCGGTTTGCCATTCTTGCGCGCCTTTTTTAGCTGGTTTTGAGTCTGCGCTATTAATGCGCTTTTGGTGGTTGGCCTTGATCTGACGCGATTGGCCTTTACTTAATTTTTTCTGTTTTGCCACTGGAGGCCTATAACCTTAGTTAAATGTCGCTTTTCCTAAAAAAAGCTTTAGCTCGACGGTTGATGCTAATATGATATATCGAAATGCGTTGGATCTAAAGGAAAGCACCGCTTAGGTATTATGACTATTAATAAATCAAATTTAATTTGGCTCGATCTTGAAATGACAGGGCTCGAACCAGAGACCGATAAAATACTCGAAATTGCGACGGTTGTCACTGACGCAGACCTGAATATATTAGCTGAAGGGCCAACCATAGCTATTCATCAAAGTGATGAATTACTAAATGGTATGGACGAGTGGTGTACTACGCAGCATGGTAAGTCGGGTTTAACAGCGCGCTGTAAAGCAAGTACATTCAATGAAGAGTATGCCGTGGAACAAACGTTAGATTTTTTAAAACAGTGGGTGCCTGCAGGTGTATCACCAATGTGTGGTAATTCAATTGGGCAAGACCGCCGCTTTATGAATAAATACATGCGTGAACTTGAAGATTTTTTTCATTACCGCAATCTTGACGTGAGTACTATTAAAGAATTAGCACGTCGCTGGAAACCTGAAGTGCTTGCAAAAGTGAACAAAAAAGGTTCGCACCTCGCTTTGGATGACATTAAGGATTCGATTATGGAATTAAAAGTCTATAGAGAAAATTTCTTTAATTTGTAAAAAACACTTGCAAACACATCGGATTATTGTAGAATCCTGCCCCGCTCAAGACGATAACCCACGCGGGGTTAGTGTGTTTGAGTGATTGAATTACCATCAATAAATGCGGTACTAGCTCAGTTGCTAGAATGCTGAACGCGACCAGTCTCGCTTAAGCATAAAATAACTGAAGAAATGAAAATGCGGTACTAGCTCAGTTGCTAGAATGTTGAACGCGACCCGTCGCGCACCAACGTAAAATAACTGAAGAAATAAAAAATGCGGTACTAGCTCAGTTGGTAGAGCGCGACCTTGCCAAGGTCGAGGTCACGAGTTCGAGCCTCGTGTACCGCTCCAATTTCTAACCAAAAGAAATTGAGTGATTAAAAGAAGTAAAAATGCGGTACTAGCTCAGTTGGTAGAGCGCGACCTTGCCAAGGTCGAGGTCACGAGTTCGAGCCTCGTGTACCGCTCCAATTTCTAACCAAAAGAAGTTGTAGTGTTGAATGAAAATATAATGCGGTACTAGCTCAGTTGCTAGAATGTTGAACGCGACCTGTCGCGCACCAACGTAAAATAACTAAAGAAATAAAAATGCGGTACTAGCTCAGTTGGTAGAGCGCGACCTTGCCAAGGTCGAGGTCACGAGTTCGAGCCTCGTGTACCGCTCCAATCTTTTTATATCCTTTCAAAATTCTCTGTATTAAAAATCATAAATAAAATTATAATTTAAAATCTCTCTTATCTACTTTATTCTTTGTGCAATATTCAGCATTAAAGTTTTGGTTGTTAGAAGCTATGGTTTCTCGCGCGAGCTATACGCCTACAATAAAGGTGTTGTACTTTGAAGTTATGAGGTATGAGTGAGGTAAAGAGTCAATACTTTGAAACCGGGAGCTTTTATTAAAATAGCTCACCCTGAATAGTTGCTATAACTCGTCTAGAGCCACCAGAATCGCGATGTTCACCTAAATAAATACCTTGCCATGTACCTAACGCTAAATAGCCATTTGAAATAGGAATACTTAACTCGCAGCCTAACGTACTGGTTTTTATGTGTGCAGGCATGTCATCGTCACCTTCATAATCGTGGCGATAATAAGGTTGACGCTCAGGAACGAATTTATTGAAATGGCTCTCCATGTCCATACGAACAGTAGGGTCTGCATTTTCGTTTATTGTAAGGCTCGCTGAGGTATGCTGAATAAATAAATGTAACAAGCCAACTTTATAACTCGCCAGTTCAGGAAGCTGAGACAATATTTCGTCATCGATTATATGAAAACCTCGCGGGCGAGGCTTTAATGTAATTTGCTTTTGCTGCCAACTCATAGTTTATCGAAACTAACTTCAATGTTTGCATTACCAGCGTCACAGCTAAATGGCATGATGATTTTTTTACCTTGGCTTTTATGAGTAATTGTATGGCCCTTACCAGATACCACAATAGGCGTTGCCATATCAAAGTCGAAGCCTTTCTCGCCAAGTAAGTTTTTAGCACCACCGGTTACCATGTTGGTTATTTCACCAACCATATCGGTAACTTCTTCATCTATAGCATCAGGGCGTTCGCCAAGCATACGCTCCATGATAGTTAATGCTAGCTCTTCATCAAATGTAATTGAAAATGATCCTCGCGTTTGCGGGCCAACCATGCCAATCAAACCTGATACATCACCACAGGCTATTTCATCAGTTTTAATGCGAGGTTTACCTGGCTTCAATTGAGTTTGAGCCATAGTGCTCAAAACATTAATTAAAGAAGATAAAAAAGGATTGATGAATTCTACATTCATAGTGGCTACTCTTAAATTTGTTCTGTGAAATGACTATATAGTTTGAGTATAGTCACTAAGGATAACTTTGAAGGATTATGATGCTCTGCAAGATTCACATTTACCATGTGCTTCTATTGTTTGCCCTGATACAACAAAGCCACCTTCGGCAGCTAAATTATTTAGCTCATGCGAAATTACACTCGAGTGTAATTCTTTGACAAAACCACAGGTATCGCAAATTAACAATTGTACTGGGTGTATATGATCAAAATGATGACACAGCATAAATGCATTTGTGCTTTCAATTTTATGAATAAAACCTAGCTCAGCTAAAAAGTCTAATGCACGATAAATAGTTGCAGGTTTAGCACCCGTTTCAGTTATTTTTAATTGCTCAAGTAAATCGTATGCACCAACACCACCTTGTGCGCTGGCTAATAGGCGAAATACTTTCTCGCGGATAGGCGTAAAACGCGCACCACGGTTGTCACAAACTTGTTTTGCTTTACTTACGAGTGATTCTATATTCATCATTACTCTTATCCTTATGCTACCGTGATATACTAACATACTGTGTTGTAGTTGCAGCGTTTTTATTAAGCGCTTTTTACCTAGGAAACCCAGTAATGCACGAACTATTGGCTATATTTATTTTCTTTTTTGCGGTTATTGACCCCATTGGTACTGTACCTGTATTTATTGCAGTCACACGTGGTGATGATGAGAAATTTAAACGCAAAGTTATATATAAAGCGGTAGGCGTATCTGCATTAGTGCTCTTATTTTTTGTACTTGCAGGTGAGCAATTACTTAACGCAATTGAAATTCCACTTTCGGCTTTTCAAATAGCCGGCGGTATCATATTACTTATTTTTGCGCTTTCAATGATATTTGGTGAAAGTAAGCCTGAAGCCGAAATTAAAAGTGTACGCGACAGCACTGAAACCGCTATTTTCCCGCTTGCGATTCCCTCTATCGCAAGCCCTGGCGCTATGTTAGGCGCCGTATTAATGACTCGTAATGAAGAATATACTTGGGTTGAGCAGTTACTAACGTCTTCGATGATGCTTGCTGTATTAGCGGTTGTACTGGTTTTGTTACTGCTTGCAACACATGTGCATAAATTAATTGGTGACAGTGGCGCAAGTATAATAAGTAGAATTATGGGGCTTATTTTAAGCTCGGTTGCAGTTACCAATATTTTAAATGGTATAGCCCATTATTTTGGCTTGCAGGTTTTCTCTTAACATTGATGCTCGCTAGGCTTTTGTGTAAAATGCAGCGCCTTTTAAGCTGTGCTTAATAATTTTAATACCCTGAGGTTTGCTTTGAATAAATGTACTTTGGATAGACGCTTTTCTGTGGCCCCAATGCTTGATTGGACTGATCGCCATTGTCGTACTTTTCATCGCAAAATGACTAAACATACTGTGCTTTATACTGAAATGATAACCACAGGGGCTATTTTATTTGGTCGAGGCGACTACTTACATTTTAATAAACACGAAGGCCCAGTTGCACTGCAACTTGGTGGCTCTGATCCTAAAGCGCTTGCGCAATGTGCAAAGCTCGCAGGTGAGCGTGGCTATGACGAAATAAATTTAAATGTAGGTTGCCCGTCAGACAGAGTTCAAAATGGCCGATTTGGCGCATGTTTAATGGCTGAACCTCAATTAGTTGCTGAGTGTGTTGCAGCAATGAAAAACGAAGTAAGCATTCCTGTTACCGTTAAAACGCGTATTGGTATTGATGAGCAAGATTCGTATGAGTTTTTATGTGCGCTTATTGAAGCGTCTCATAAAGTAGGGTGTGATGATTTTATTATTCATGCTCGTAAAGCATGGCTCAATGGTTTAAGCCCGAAAGAAAATCGTGAGGTTCCACCGCTTGATTACCCACGTGTTTATCAACTTAAAAAAGATTATCCGCAGTTAGACTTAAGCCTAAATGGCGGTGTTAAAACAGTTGAGCAGAGCCTAGAACATTTGCAACATATTGATGGCGTAATGATTGGGCGTGAGGCTTATAGCAACCCATTTATGCTCAATGACGTTGATGAGAAAATTTATGGTGATTCTGCAAACACGCAGTCACGCCACGACGTAGTGCGTTCAATGTATGACTACATTGAAGAAGAAATGCGTTTGGGTGCTAATTTTTGGCATATTGCACGTCACATGCTCGGTATTTTTCAGGGGCAGCCTGGTGCGCGAGGCTTTAGACGCCACCTTTCTGAAAGTGGTCACGGTAAGCAAGCTGATTTATCGGTAATGGATAAAGCATTAAGCTTTGTACCAGAATAAAATTAAGCTTTAAAAATTCTAAATTTTAGCCACTTTCGAGTGGCTTTTTTGATCCTAAAAATTAGTCAAAATCATAATTTATTGGCCAATTACACTCTATGTTGTTCAGCTTAAAGTCACTAAAATTCAGAGTGGTTTTTATTTAATATAATGATTTTAAACGCTTTATTTTCGTTTTGATGGACTTGGCACAACTCTTGGAATCTTCTTGTTGAAATTAATTAAAAATCAACAGGAGAATACCATGGGAATATTTAACCGCGTAAATGATGTAATTCAATCAAACATTGTCGCCATGCTTGATAAAGCAGAAGATCCAGAAAAACTTTTAAACCTAATGCTTACCGAGATGCAAGATGCATTGAATGAGTCCCGTAGTACAGCAGCCGCTTTATTGTGTGAAGAGAAAGTGATTAATCGCCAAATTGATACTAAAAAAACAGAATTAGCAGCTTGGCAAATTAAAGCAGAACGTGCGGTTGAGAAGGGCAGTGATGACCTTGCTAAATCAGCTTTACTTGAGAAGCAACGCGTTAACGAAAACATTGAAAATAAGCAAACTCAACTAGAAACTTTGCAAGAGTCTATTGCAAAAATTAAGTCTGATTGTGAACGCTTGCAGCAAAAAATGGCTATGGCTAAAACTAAGCAAGCTCAGTTAATGCAACGCCATAATGTTGCTATTGCTAGAGGGCGAATCAGTACGCAACTACAAAGCGATAAAGTAGCTCATGCGTTGTCTCGTTTTGAACAAATAGAGCAGCGTGTTGAAGGTATTGAAGCTCAAGTAGAGGCTTATGAGCTGACTGATACAGCAAGCTCTACCAGTGCCCAAATTGAGTCGTTAGTTAAAAATGAAAAAATTGATGCTGAGTTGGCTCGCTTAAAAGCGAACTTAAATACTAATTTAAAACACACTGCTTAGGAGATTGCTATGAACAGCTTTAATCGTCAACAAGGTTGGTATAAAGATACTTTGAATAAAAAAATATCGGGTGTGTGTAGTGGTTTAGCCCATAGATTGGACTTTCCGGTTTGGGCAACCCGCGTAGTTACTATTTTATTATTTTTGAGTTTTCCGTTTGCAGTTGCACTTGGCTATTTTATAGCGCATTGCTGCCTTGAAAATAAAGAGTATTAATAGCAACAGGCATAAATATTTGAACAATTTAACGAATTAAATCACCCTATAACGTTATTAAAAATTTTAATTTAGAACAGCTAAGTATAAAAATTTTTGCCTAGTTATAGCGCAATTTTCTTATCGTTAAATAGGCCTCATATATAAGCCGGTTGGTATAAGGAGAATTACTATGAAAGCTTTGGCAGTATGTGTATTTATCTATTTATTACTGTTTACTGATTTAATAACGTTTGTGCAGATTGATTCTTGGCAGTTGCCGTTATGGATTGCTGACATTAGTTGGGCTGGGCTCGAGCTTGTAGGTGCTTTGGCCGCAATTATTGCTGTAGTTGCGGTAGTGGCTTTAATTACTATGGGATTAGTTGGTGCGGGTGTAGTGGCATTAGCAGGGACTGTTTTAGCGCTTTTATTCGGATCTATAATGATTGCATGGCCGTTACTATTTGTTGCAGTGTTGTGTTGGCTTGTTGCCGATAACAAAAAAGTAGCCTCTTAATCCTTAATTTGACTGACTATTATAGGTTAACTATGTTAAATTTAGCCTGTAATTTAAAGTTTTCATAAGGATAAGAATGATGACGAAACTATGTTTTTCGATGGCTTCTGCATTAATATTTAGTTTTTTTTCGTCATCGTTGGCGGCGCACTCAGGGCACGATCATGGTTCTGATGTAGCTGTGCTCGAAGTAACTAACGCGCAAGTTAGAGAGTTTTTACCTGGCAGTACTTCAACTGTAGGTTATTTAACCCTTATTAATCACAGTGGAGCCGCAGCAACTTTAACTAAGGCAACTATTGATGGCTTAGGGCGTGTTGAAATACACGAGCATTCACATGTAGACGGCATGATGAAAATGCAACAAGTTGAATCGGTTGAAATTAAGGCGCACGAAAGCGTCAGCTTTCAGCCTGGCGGTTATCATTTAATGGCATTTGAACCACAAGAGCCATTAAAAGTAGGACAAGAACGTAAACTCACACTATATTTTAGTGACGGTAATCGCTTATTTACTAATGCTCAAGTCGTGTCGCTTGAAGCGCAAGCTAAGCAGTCAAAACCATCTACTCAACACGCTCATCATTAGGAGTACACATGTCGCAACATAAAGGAAAAATAGCAGGAATAATTGTTTTACTGCTTATCATTTTTTACGCAATTGCTGTTTATTGGAGCACAGAACCTTCACGTTTTGACGTTGTTGCCAACGCGAAAGAGCAAGCGCAGCTTCGTAATGAAAAAATAGTAACGGGTTATGTAACTACTTCTACATTAATTACGGTAGCCAATACCTTACTAGATAAACCGGGTGGCTACTTATCAAATGATGTAATACCACCAAGTATTATTATGGATGATATGCCAGCGTGGGAATATGGCGCACTAGAAATGGTACGTGATTTATCGCTTTCTATGCGAAAAGATTTTAGCCGTTCGCAATCACAGTCTACGGAACATGAAGCCCTTAAAAAGGCGCAGCCGCAGTTTAATATAAGCTCTGAGGCATGGGCATGGCCAAGTGCCGAAGGTGAGTACCAAAAAGGTATTGACTACTTAATGGTATATCGTGGACAAATTGCTAATGAGCATGAGCGCGATAGCCAATTTTACGCACGAGCAGATAACTTACGTAGTTGGCTTAAAGAAGCTGAAAAACGTTTAGGTAGCTTAAGCCAACGTTTAAGTGCGAGCGTAGGCCAAGAAAAAGTGAACACCGATTTAGCGGGTAATTCATCTAATAAACAAGCAACTCTTGCGCCACTGCAGCAGCAAGTAAGAACACCATGGTTGGAAATTGACGATGTGTTTTACGAGTCGCGCGGTGCAACTTGGGCATTACTGCATTTTTTACAAGCGATAGAGTATGACTTTAATGACGTACTTGAAAAGAAAAATGCACGTGTAAGCTTACAACAAATCATACGTGAACTTGAGGCCACTCAAGAAACAGTATGGAGCCCACTTATTTTAAACGGCAATGGTTTTGGCTATGTGGCAAACCATTCTTTAGTTATGGCAAATTATATTTCTAGAGCCAATGCGGCTTTAATCGAACTCAGCGAACTACTAGCTCAAGGATAAAAAATGAAAAAGTATTGTTTAGCAGCAGCCCTTTCAATGGCATGTTTAGCACCAGCAGCGCAAGCTGACACTCTACTAGGTTTATACGTAGGTGTTGATGGGTGGAAGTCAGATAACGATGGTCAATTTTCTTATAAAAATAATGCATCTCAAGATTTCAATTTTGAAGATGAGACGTTTGTAAGTTATTACGCGGCGCTTGAGCACCCAGTGCCATTAGTACCAAACATCAAATTAAAGTATACAGAGCTTGAGTTAAATGGTTCTGCGCTGCTTACAGATACATTTAGCTTCAATGGTTCTGATTATGTTGTTGGTTCTACTGTAAATACGGTAAGTGATTTAACGCATATTGATTATATTTTTTATTATGAAATTTTTGATAATGACTTAATCTCAATTGACTTAGGTTTAAATGCTAAGCAGTTTGATGGTGATATTGTTGTAAATGGTACTACTCAAAATGGTGGTACTAACTTTACCGAAACAAAAGATTTCTCTGGTTTTGTTCCTCTTGCATATGGCCGTGCCGAAGCTGGCTTACCTTTTACTGGTTTAAGTGTATTTTTTGAAGGTAGCTTTTTGGCTATTGACGATAGCAAAGTACAAGATTACCAAGTAGGCGTAGCGTGGGAACTTATTGATAACCTAGCAGTAGATGTTGCTGTTAAAGCAGGTTACCGCTCTATGGTATTAGAACTTGATGATGTAGATGATATTACTACTGATATTGATGCATCTGGCCCATTTGCGGGTATTCAGGTTCACTTTTAATTAGTATTTTCTAATTAAACAAAGCGTGGCATATTATTTTATTGCGTGCCACGCTAAATCAAACTCTCCCTCCAGCGCATTATTAATTAACTGCTTATAAATTTTATTTACAGGAAAATTAATGAGTTTAGATAACTCATCACCTGTTTGCGTGAATTTATAATAGCTTAATACCAAGTCACTGCTTTTTGCTTTTAACGTTACTTTTTGCGATAAAAATGAAAGGGTAAGTTCTTGCCCCGCTTTAAGTACTGCAGATTCAATTTCTTTTCTATACAGTAAATTAAGATCCATAAGTGTTAAAATATCAGGAAAACTAATACCTGTTTTTCCTAAATTTAGAGACACTTTATTGCCTTTTCGTAGCAAATCAAACAATGACGGTTTTTTGTAAAAGCCGAGTAAAATAAAGTGGCTGTCGTCTTTTTCGTTATAGCCTGAGAGCGACACACATTTTTGCAAAGAGTCAGCTTCTCGCTGTGTCATATGCTTTAACGTTTGCAGGCTTTTAATTGAAAACGTACCAGGGTTGAGTGTTTCTCCCGTTAAAATTTTGGCCCATAAAGTTTGCATTGACGCATTTGAAGTATCTTCGCACAGTGCGATAAAGTGCTCTACCCAGTCAGCATCGGGTTGTTTACTACTTGCTACATCGGGGCAAAACCCCATAGCCATTGCTAAAATTGACTCTATATTTTGTTGTTGTTTTATTAGTAGTAAATCTTGGCGCTTTTGGGCACGAGCTAAAACAGAGTTTTCACTGTTGATATGATAAAGCGGCTTAACTTGGCCTTTAATATCGTAATTTTGTTCGGGGGTAGGCAGTATTCCGTTACTGCCTATTTTTGTTATAGGGTAACCAAGTAAGGATTCGATAATGTTAGCAAGGTTAATTCTCGCTTGTGCTGTCTTGACTGGCATGGCTGTGCATTGTCCTTTGTGAATGACTAAGCTGAGCAACAGTTTTAAGGTTATTTAACCCCATTGAAACTGTATTACGGAGCACATTTTCGCTCAAAATTGCGGTGTAACCCGATATTAAAGGAGCGGTTGTTTGTCCGTTAATCTTACATATTAGAGTGACGATACCGTTTTGCTCACTAAAATTAAAAGTCCCCCTAATAATATGCTCAGCATTTAAAAGTATATTAAAGCTGACCTTATTTTGACTCACCGAAGTTATGATCATTTCACCATACCCCCATTTTCCCTTCCAAGACTGATGAGCACCCAGGCCAGAGTTCGGTTCGCCCAAAGTAAAACGTATACTGGGGTCTACTTTTTCCCATGGAGACCATTTTTGCCATTGATTAAAGTCAGTAATAAGCGGTTTTACTGCGTCAATATTTGCATTGATTTCTATTGTTTTATTTACATTATAACTTTGGGGAAGTATCAGCCCTACCAGTACTAATACCAATAACAATAACAGTACGCCTTTGATTAATATTTTTAATGGTTTAATAAGCACACCTTCTATTAATTTTTTGAGTTGAAATACAACAACTTTTTATTAATCGACTATAGTATGAATTAGATTATAAACCAAAAATAATTGATAAATTGCTACCTAGGAGAGCGAATGTCGTCAGATCAAAACGATTTTTTATTTTTTGAACAAGACTATGAAGATGATGCAGTTATTGAGCCGACTAAGTTTTGGGATATTTTAATTGTTGATGACGAACCTGAGATCCACTCTGTAACAAAGTTGGCTTTGTCTGGAGTTGAGTTTTGGGGGGCAGGCTTGCGATTTCATGATGCCTATTCGGGCGCTGAAGCAATAGAGATTTTAGCTAAAAATAACAATATTTCAGTTATTTTTTTAGACGTTATTATGGAAACTGACGATGCTGGCTTGCAGGTTGTAAAAAGGGTGCGTGACGAATTAAATAATCAACATGTAAGAATTATTTTAAGAACAGGGCAAGCTGGTAATATACCAGAGGAAAAAGTAATACGTGAGTACGACATAAATGATTATAAAACTAAAACAGAACTCACTCGCTCTAAATTAGTAACATCGCTCATAACCGCTATTCGCTCTTACGAGCAGGTATGCCAGCTTGAATATCAAAGTGATGCAATGAACACGATTGTTTTTGCATCAAAGTCTATTTTAGGGCTTACTGATATTAAGCAACTATGCAAAGAAATCATCAAGCACATGAGTATTATTTTAAAGTGTTCACCTCGAGGGCTTGTGTGCAGCAAATTAGATGGCGATGACTTTATTCAAGTCTTAGGTGGTTGTGGGCATTACGAAAACTACTTTGGTGAAAAATTAATTAATGTTGATAGCAAAGTATTTAAACAAGTTGAGTTGTGTTTTGATTTATCAAAGCATCAACATACAGACTCAAGTGCAACATTTGTATTAAGAAGTAAGCATAGAAAAGCGGCTTTATATATAGAATGTGACCATGTTCCTTTGCCAGCGCAGTTGCAGTTTGCTGAAATCTTCTTAACAAATGTGAGTGTGGCCCTCGATAATATAAGGCTGTTTGTAAAGTTAAGGGATGCAGCTTATAAAGATGTGCTTACAGGTATTTCAAATCGTACCAATTTTATTGAACGGGTAGTGCGCTATCAAAAGCCGCACGTGAATGATTATGTATTTGTACTACTTGATATAGTTAATTTTGCAGATATTAATAACGGCTTAGGGCAAGAGGTCGGCAATAAAGTATTAATTGGCATTGTGCAAAGGTTAAAAGAAAACTACCCGACAGCTAAATTACTATCTCGTATTGGTGCTGATGTTTTTGGTTTTATTATTCGCCGTGATGAACTCGACTTAAAAAAATTGAATGAGCAGTTAGGTGTTCCATTTTGCGCAGAAGAGCATACATTGCCTATCGATTTTAGATTGGGTTTATGCCAACAGCAAGACTTTCAAAGTAGCGGGATTGATACACTTAAAGTTGCTTATATTGCACTTAATCAAGCTAAAAAAACAAAACACAAAGAGGGAATTTATTACAGTGTAGACATGCAAGATAAAATGGCTTGGCGCATAGGAATTATTAGACAATTACGTCATGATTTTGCTCGAAACAAGTTAGAGGTATGGTATCAACCTCAACTTTCATTAGGGGACTTGTCTTTAATTGGGTGTGAGGCATTACTTAGGTGGCCCACCGGTAACGGATCATATATATCGCCAGCGGTATTTGTTCCACTTGCAGAAGATGCGGGCTTGATTGTTGATATAGGGCAGTGGGTTTTAGAGCAAGCTTGCCAACAACAAAAGCGCCTAGAAAATATGGGTACCGAAATTTGTATTGCGGTTAATGTGTCTGTTCCGCAGTTTAAAGTAAAAGGCTATGCTCAAAACGTTAAAAATACATTATTAAAATATGGTGTTAAGCCAAAAAACATAGAGTTAGAAGTCACAGAAAGCGTAGTAATGGATGAACTCGAAACTGTTATTAATACACTTAGAGAGCTTCAAGAGTTAGGGATTGAGGTTGCTATTGATGACTTTGGGACTGGCTTTTCATCGCTTAGTTATATACAAAGTTTACCCTTGGATAGGTTGAAAATAGATCGTGCATTTATTAAGGATCTGCCAAATGATGACACTGGCGCTATTGCTGCCTTAGTTATTTCTCTTGGTGCTAAGTTGGGTTTAAAAACGATTGCTGAAGGCGTTGAAACACAAGAACAAGCTCAGTTCTTAAAAAACTTAGGCTGTGATGAGGTACAAGGTTTTATGTATGCTAAACCCATGCCTGAGCATGAATTGATAGAATTTATAAATAAACGCTAAAAAAGATTAACTTATTATTATTTAAGTTAGGGCGTGTTGAACTTTTGTGATTAATTTTGCAGCAGATTGTTTGGTATTTAGGCAAGGCAGAGCCTATGTAGTGTGGTTGTTCCCCATAAATAGGCGATAACGCAGCATAAATGCCAAACATGCGCTGCCCTTTGGGTTCTTTCTAGGGACGATTAACTCTTTGTTGCTCGGTTTTTACTTAGCCCGCTAGGTTACAAACCTCGCGCCGCGATTAAATCGCCCCTAGATTGAACAAATTTCAATCCACAAAGATCAACACGCCCTAATGAACGATTTAGAATTTAAAGCGCGATATGCTTTGACTACTTTGTATATATAAAGAATTTAGTAGGGTATAATTCGCGCCTTTTGTTATTCTACGGCCACAATTATGAGCACACTCAAAGCTAAGCGCGCCTTATTTTCATACCCGAAATACTGGGCTGAATGTTATGGCACCGCGCCATTTTTACCAACTACACGTGAAGAAATGGATGCACTTGGCTGGGATAGCTGCGACATAATAATAATTAGTGGCGATGCGTATGTTGACCATCCTAGTTTTGGTATGGCTGTAATTGGCCGTGTACTTGAAGCGCAAGGCTTTAGAGTGGGGATTATTGCCCAACCTGCATGGAACTCTAAAGATGCATTTATGGAGCTCGGCAGACCGAATTTATTTTTTGGTGTAACAGCCGGCAACATGGATTCGATGATCAACCGCTATACAGCGGAAAAACGCATGCGCCACGATGATGCTTACACGCCTAATAACGTTGGCGGTAAGCGCCCAGATCGCGCCGTGATGATTTACTCGCAAAAATGCCGTGAAGCATACAAAGGTATCCCAATTGTTATTGGCGGTATTGAAGCCAGCCTTCGCCGTATTGCTCATTACGACTATTGGCAGGAAAAAGTACGTCGTAGTATTTTGTTTGATGCAAAAGCCGATATTTTAATTTACGGTAACGCAGAGCGCCCGCTAGTTGAAGTTGCACACCGTATTGCGGCGGGTGAAACGATGGATACGATTCAGGATATTCGCGGCACGGCTGTTATTCGAAAAGAGCCTCTACCTGGTTGGCGTGGCAGTGATTCTACCGCTATTGATAAAATTGGTAAAATCGACCCTATTCCAAACCCATATGGCGCGGATGATGTTGGCTGTAGTAAATCAGAATTTAAACAAGCGGGTATTGATTTAAAAGCAGAAGCGGCAAAACCAATCATGGTTCAGCCTGCACGTCCTAAGCCGTGGGAAAAAACCTATGTTAAGTTACCTGCTTATGAGCAAGTAAGTGTTAACAAACCTTTATACGCCCATGCCTCGCGAATTTTACACCAAGAAACAAACCCTGGTTGTGCAAGAGCGCTTTACCAACGACATGGCGATCGCTCTATTTGGGTAAACCCGCCAGCATATCCATTAGAAACACATGAGATGGATGCTGTATTTGGTTTGCCGTATCAGCGTATTCCTCACCCAAGTTATGGTGATGCTAAAATACCTGCTTACGATATGATTAAAACGTCAGTTAATATTATGCGTGGCTGTTTTGGTGGTTGTTCGTTTTGCTCAATTACAGAACATGAAGGGCGCATTATTCAAAGTCGTTCGCAAGAATCTATTATTGAAGAAATTGAACAAATTAGAGATAAAGTTCCCGGCTTTACTGGTGTTATTTCTGATTTAGGTGGCCCAACGGCGAATATGTATAAGCTGCGCTGTACTAGTAAAAAGGCCGAGAGTACCTGTAGACGCTTATCATGTGTATATCCTGATATTTGTAAACACATGGATACAGATCATACGCCAACAATAGATTTGTATAAAAAAGCACGTGAAGTTAAGGGTATTAAAAAGGTATTGATTGCTTCAGGTGTACGTTACGATTTAGCTGTACGCGACCCGCGTTACGTTAAAGAATTAGTAACGCATCATGTAGGCGGTTACTTAAAAATAGCGCCAGAGCATACAGAGGATGGTCCATTATCAAAAATGATGAAACCAGGTATGGGGGCGTACGATCAATTTAAAGAACTATTTGATAAGTACTCTAAAGAAGCCGGTAAAAAGCAGTATTTAATACCTTACTTTATATCTGCTCACCCAGGTACAAAAGATGAAGACATGGTAAACATGGCTTTATGGCTTAAATTAAACGACTTTAAGCTTGATCAGGTACAAAATTTTTACCCATCACCTATGGCTAATGCGACGACTATTTACCATACAGAGATGAACTCTTTACGTAATATAAAAAACAACTCAGAAGTTGTTCCAGTACCTAAAGGCGCACGCCAACGTAGATTACATAAAGCTATTTTACGCTACCACGATGCAGCTGGTTGGCCAATGATACGTGAAGCTCTACGTAAAATGGGTAAAGCTAATTTAATTGGTAAAGGGCCTAACTGTTTAGTGCCAGAAGAAGGGCGCGATGAAAAAGCAGGTAAAGGTGGTAAAAAAGGTGGGCGTCCGGCACTAACGCGACATACCGGTTTTAGCCAATTTAAAAAGGCAAACACTAAGCCAAAAGTAGGCGGTAATCGTCAAAGCACACGTTAGTAACTTTATTTTCTAATAGATAAGGCTAATTGCGGTACGCGTTTTTTAGCTTTTGTATACGTAAATTAAGTAAGCTTTGCTCTTTATTATCTATATTATTGTAGGTGATAAAGAGTGAGGTTTTAGAGCCCCTCTCTTTAGATATCCTGTGCTAAGTTTAGCTTTTTTTTAAAGCATTGATGATAACCACAAACGCAATTTAAGTGACCATAACGGCTGAATGCCGGTGAGTCCTTGCGTCATTTTATTATCTTTTAAGATTATATAAGATGGCGTGACATGTCCCTGCCAATCGGAAAATATCTCCCCGTGTTGATCGTTAACAGTACTGAAGCTGTAGCCTTGCTCATTTAAATAATCATGCAGCTCTTGAGCAGAGCCTGACTTTATCGCGATGCTCACAACAGCGTATTTATTCTCGTTTGCGAGTTCGTTTATGGCAGGGGAGGTAATACTACAAATAGGACACCAAGTTCCCCAAAAATACACAAGCGTGGGTTTATCTTGGCTCATTGCTGCTAAATCAATGTTTTGCCCTTTATAGTCGATTAATTGTAATTGAGGATTTGCTGGCATGACAGGTTGCTGCCACCAATTAACGGCGGTATAAATGACGAAAAATATAGAGCCATATACCAGTACACTTTTTAATATGGATACGCTTTTTTGTTTTAGCGTTTTTTTAGGTATGTCATTTTTATGTTTGGTATCCGTTGCCATAGCTACTGATTTACCCTAAGTATTTTTGCTGTAGTTTTTTACATTTAAAGCGTTTAATTTATATCAGCAACCATGTAGCAGTACCTAAAAAGGCGAATATACCAACAATATCAGTCACCGTGGTTAGCACCACACTCCCTGCAAGAGCAGGGTCTATATTCATTCTTTTAAGAATTATTGGAATACTTGCACCAGCAACACCTGCCACCACTAAGTTCATAAACATAGCGAAAGCGAGTACGCCACCAAGCATAAAGTCCCACTGCCATAGCGCAATAACACCCGCAATTAATAGTGACCACAAAATACCGTTTAGCGCGCCAATGGCCAGTTCTTTCATCATCAAGAAACGTTGGTTTGTTTGGTTTATATGACCTACTGCAATACCACGGATAACAAGCGTTAATGATTGGCTACCAGCAACACCACCCATAGAAGGGACAATACCGTTAAGCACAGCCAAAATAGGGAGCACATCTAAAGTGCCTTCAAAAAAGCTAGCTACAAAAGCAGCTGCAAGTGCGGTTAGTAAATTAACTCCTAGCCAAACTGAGCGTTTTTTAGAGCTTTTTAGTACAGGCGCGAATGTATCCTCTTCATCATCAAGACCGGCTAGGCTTAATAAGCTATGCTCGGCATCTTCTCGGATTACATCAACGATGTCATCGATAGTAACACGACCGAGGAGTTGGTCGTTATCGTCCACCACAGGGGCCGATATCCAATTATGGCGCTCAAATAATTGCGCTACTTCACTTTCATCCATTGATATTGGGATAGACTCACAATCTTCATCCATTAAATCGCGCACAATTTTTTCTGGCGGATTAGTTAATAATGTACTCAGCGATAAAGCGCCTATAAAGCAGTTATGTTTATCAACAACATATAAATCATCTGTACCCTCTGGTAACTCACCACGCAGTCTAATATAACGAAGTACAACATCGAGTGTTACATCAGGGCGAATGGTCACCGTATCGGTGTTCATTAGCGCACCTGCTGAACGCTCTTGATATGACAGTGCTTGCGTGGCACGTTCACGGTCTTGAATGTCCATCGCGCTAACAACGTCTTTATAGACGGTATCTGGCAGGCTACGTAATACTTCACCTAAGTCATCGTGGCCCATGTCTTCAGTTGCGGCGGCAATGTGCTTAGGTTCCATTTGGGCAATAATGCCTAAACGAACATCTTCAGATAATTCTTCAAGAACATCACCCTGCACATCAGGATCGACCAATTGCCAAAGCAGTCGGCGAATTTTATGCGGTGATGATTCTAATAATAATGCGGTATCACAAGGAGCCGTTTTTGCGAGCATGCGCCTAACTTGAACAAATTGACCACTATTGAGTGACTTCGTCACCTGTTTTAGTTGCTGTAGTGGGTAATCTTGTTCAAAAGCTTCAGGCATTGGCGTCCTTTATAAATTGTTATATTACTTTATGGGGGGGAGGTGAGTTAACTGGCGTTACTAACCTATCTATTTTATATATCTGTTTTAATTGAAGCATTAGTAATGCGAATATTGTTTTTATAAAACAGGTTATTCTTGTTCATTAAAGCGTTGTGCTATTAATTCTCCAACAGCGTGTAAAGCTTGCTCAGAATCAGGGCCTTTACAAACAACTTTAACTTCTTTTCCTTGGCTACTTTCAAGTAACATTAGTGCAAGTACGCTATCGCCTGCTGCTTCTTTGTCATCTTGGAATAATGTGATTGTCGCATCAAATTGTACTGCTAATTGCGCAAGCACAGTAGCTGCTCTGGCGTGTAAGCCTAATTTGTTTTTTATTAAAAAGGTATCTTCACAATGCATAACTTACTCTACCTAAGCTGAACAGGTGATTATTCAGCTATATTATTTTTCTTGCTCGCGATGGCGAATTTTTACATTGGGATGTGTCATTGCGAAACTTTCACCGATAGTTTGCGCTAAATACACAGAGCGATGTTGCCCGCCTGTACACCCAATAGCAATGGTTAAATAACTGCGGTTATTTCGTTCTAAATGTGGTAACCACGTTTGTACAAATGTTTGAATTTGCCATGTGAATTTTTGCACTATGCTGTGATTAGCTAAATAGTCTTTAACCGGTTGATCTAACCCATTTAAAGGCTTTAACTCTGGTTCCCAGTGTGGATTTGGTAAAAAGCGTGCATCAAATACGTAGTCTGCTTCTTTTGGTATACCGTGTTTAAAACCAAATGATTCAAATGTGACAATCAGTTGCTTATCTTTTTTACCTAAAATCTTTTCACGAATAGATTCAGCGAGTTGATGAACACTTAAATCAGTCGTATCTACCATAAAGTCGGCGCGAGTGGTTAATACATCAAGTAATTCTTTTTCTTTTTTGATGGCTAAATCAAGCGGCAACGAGTCTATTGATAGTGGGTGTAATCTGCGTGTTTCAGAAAAGCGTTTGATCAATGTCTGATCGTCGCTATCTAAATAAAATAACGTAGGGTTTGCAAAGCCTGGTAAGTATTCAAGAATATCGTTAAATTCATCTTGTTCTTTAGGGATGTTGCGCACATCAATGCTAACAGCAATTTTATCGTAGCTATCAGACACACTGCGAACTAATGAAGGTAGTAGGTTTACTGGAATATTATCAACGCAATAATAACCTAAATCTTCTACAACGCGCAAAGCAACCGACTTTCCAGAACCAGAACGGCCGCTTATGATAATTAACTCCATTTAACACCCTTTATAAAACTATGATTGATCGACAATAACTTGGTAAAGCTCAGTATCAGATTTTGCACTGCGTAACTGTTTACAAAAATCTTTGTTGTTTAGTTTATCAGCAATGGTTGCTAGAGTCTTTAAGTGCTGCTGGTTATCGCCATCTGGTACGATGAGTGCGACAAAAATATCAACAGGGCGATTATCGATTGCATCAAAGTTTATTGGAGTTTCGCTAACGAGCACTAAAGCCAAAGGCTCTTCTGCACCGCTCATTCTTCCATGAGGAATAGCAATGCCACGCCCTATACCTGTACTACCTAATTTCTCTCTGCTCATTAAAGCATTAAGAATATCTTGTTGCGGTAAATACGGAAGTTTGTCGTGAGCAAGTTCGCTAATGAACTCTAAAATTCTTTTTTTGCTATTAAAAAGGACCGCAGCTTTGCTGCAGTCCTGGCATATAAGTGAACTTAATTTCATCATATTAGTGTCGAGCAAGCTTCTCTTTGTGTTTGATTACTTGGCGATCGAGCTTGTCGATCAACGAGTCAATAGCGGCATACATATCTTGATGTTCTGTAGAGGCAAATAGCTCAGCACCGCTTACGTGTATTGTGGCTTCTGCTTTTTGATTTAATTTTTCTACATCGAGAATGACATGAACATTATTTATATGATCAGAGTGTCTTTCAAGCTTCGCAAATTTAGTATTAATATAGTCTCTTAGTGAATCGGTTAATTCTACGTGACGACCAGTTAAGTTTAGTTGCATAAGCATTACCCTCTTAGTTTAGCGTCTTAAATCAGACTTTTACGCTGATTTGACGGTGGAATAGCAAGAGATTCGCGGTATTTTGCGATTGTACGTCTTGCTACTTTAATTCCTTGCTCAGCCAATATATCCGCTATTTTGCTATCACTCAATGGTTTTGCTGAGTTTTCTGCTGCGATTAATTTTCGGATAAGCGCACGTATTGCTGTAGATGAACATTCACCACCGTTTTCAGTACTTACATGGCTTGAGAAAAAGTATTTAAGCTCAAATATACCACGGGGTGTATGCATGTACTTTTGAGTAGTTACGCGCGAAATTGTCGATTCGTGCATTTCTACCATTTCAGCGACATCATTTAAAACCATTGGTTTCATGGCTTCAGGGCCATGTTCAAAAAAGCCTTGTTGTTGCTTAACAATACAATTAGTAACTTTTAATAGCGTGTCGTTTCTACTTTCTAAGCTTTTAATAAACCATTTAGCTTCTTGTAAATGTGAGCGAATAAACTGGCTGTCGCCACTTGATTTTACAGTGCGAGACATTGCCGCGTATTGGCTATTAACACGAATTTTAGGCATGCTATCTGGGTTTAATTCGACAACCCAGCGGCCTTTAATTTTTTTAACTGACACATCAGGAATAACATACTCAGATTCTTCCCTTACTATAGTATCTGCAGGTTTTGGGTTGAGAGTATGTATTAGTGTCATTACTTCTTTAAGCTCTTCTTCTTTGAGCTTAGTTTTTTTCATTAATGTACGATAGTCGCGAGCTGCTAATAGATCAATATGCTCGGTTAAAATCATTTTCGTTTCATTAATGTAAGGTGTTTCTTTATCAAATTGATTAAGCTGAATACACAAACACTCTTGTAAACTACGTGCAGCAATACCAACAGGATCAAACAGTTGGATGCGTTTTAATACCGCTTCAATTTCATCAAGTTCGACTTCGTTATCATCTTCGTTTTCTTGATTAAAGCTTTCTAAAATTTCTTCGCAGCTTAGTGTTAAAATACCTGAATCATCGACGGCTTCTACAATCGCAATAGCGATGGCTTCATCGGTAGGGCTAAATGGCGTTAGTTGTAATTGCCACATTAAATACTCATGGAGCGTTTCAGTAGAGGCGCCTTGGTATATAGATTCATCTTCAGGCATTGGACCTGATGAGGCTGCAGGAGCGGCACTCATGTACTCATCCCAACTAACATCCATAGCCATGTCGTCACTTAGCGTGTCTTTTGCAAGTGCTTCACCAGTATCTTGTTCGTATTCGCTCGGAGCATCATCAGCAGATGCGCTAACAGTTATGTCATCGGTATCAGCTTTTTGCTCGTTTTTACCAGCAGCGTCTTCGGAATAGTCTGCCTCTTCAACCTCTAATAGTGGATTACTGTCGAGAGCTTCTTGTATTTCTTGCTGGAGATCCAATGTACTGAGTTGCAACAAACGAATAGCTTGTTGCAACTGTGGAGTCATTGTAAGTTGCTGGCCCATGCGCAGCTGTAGTGATTGCCTCATGTATCTCTAACAATCCTTTTATGTTGTTATAATTAATACTAGCAGATGCTTAAAGACATGGCGTAAATGTTACAGCCTAAATTGCTCGCCTAAGTAAACATCGCGTACTGTTTTATCATTTAATACGTGTTCTGGAGTACCTGATGCAATCAGCTCCCCATGAGAAACAATGTAGGCTTTTTCACAAACATCAAGGGTCTCTCTTACGTTATGGTCGGTAATTAATACACCAATCCCACGATTTTTAAGATGTTCTATTATTTTCTTTATATCTAATACCGAAATAGGGTCAACACCGGCAAACGGTTCATCCAGTAGTATAAATTTAGGATCTGCTGCCAGCGCTCGTGCTATTTCTACACGACGACGTTCTCCACCCGATAATGCCATACCTTGGCTATCACGAATGTGTTGTATGCTAAATTCATCTAATAAGTTATTGAGCGTGTCTTCTCTGGCTTGTTTATTTAGTTCTTTGCGTGTTTCTAAAATGGCCATTAAGTTTTGATAAACAGTCAGCTTTCTAAAAATCGATGACTCTTGTGGTAAGTAGCCTATGCCTAATCTAGCACGACTATGCATAGGTAAAAGAGTAATATCGTTATCATCAATAGATATTTTACCTTTGTCGCTAGGAACAAGCCCTACAATCATATAAAAAGTCGTTGTTTTACCAGCACCGTTAGGGCCAAGTAAGCCAACTATACTGCCAGCTTGTACTTCAAGGCCGACGTTTTTTACAACTTCACGACCTTTATAGCTTTTTGCCAATAGTTCTGCTTTTAATGTGCTCATGGTTGACCTTTATCGCCTTTTTTACTTTTTTTAGTTTCGATCGGTACTAAAATTGTGTGAACGCGGTCAGTTGAGTTTTCATCTTTTTCGGCACTGATGAGCTGCTGCTCTATGTCGTAGGTAATGCTTTTAGCATTTATTTTTTGTCCGGCTTGCGATACTTGTGCATTACCAACAAGCGTTAAAAAACGCTTAGATACATCATAACGTACTTCGTCAGCACTGGCGCTCATAGTCGTGCCGTCTGATTGCTTTTCTTCAAAGTGCGCAGGGCTACCTGTGGCAATTAATAATTGTTTATTATCACCAAGTTCATCACGTTTGTGTACTTCTAGGCGATCGGCTGTAATGCGGCGATTACCGTGAATAATCTCAACGTTTTTCTCAAAAATACCCACATTAGCTTTTAATTGACCTTCTTGCTTGTCGGCACTTATTGAAATTTGATTGGCAGCAGGTTGCGTGTTTTGTTCTGCAGCACTACTATTAAACGCTAGTATAAGTGTAGGAATTATCAGTGATTTTAATATTTTATTGGTCATAATATATGGTTCGCGTATGGTTAATTAGTTTTATCACTTCGGTTTTTAAGTCGGCTTCTAGGCCTTTACCGGTGATTTTTAAATTGGGTCCAGTGATAATGACGGGTTGCTCCGAACGCATTGTTAATAACTTTATATCAACCTGAATATTATCAGCATTGATTTTGTCTATCATGACGTTATCGGTTAAATTTTTGGCAACCACATTACCTTCTAAAATTAATTGTTTATCTTCGTATAATGTTGCTTCGTCTGCATTTATTTGCCACGTTTGTTGTTCGTTATATAAAGTAAAAATGGGTTTTTCGAAAAACGTGAAACCTAATTGCTGGTATAGCTCCATTTTAGCCGCAGTGACTTTGTGGCTAATTTTACCTTGCTCATCATAGGCTGTCTGTTTGAGCTCAATAGCTATGTAATCAGGCTTAGCAACAACTTCAGGCTCAGCCTGAGGCACAATATTTGTTTGTGTAAAATAAGGGTACCAAAGCCAAACCATACAGCTAATGAATAAAACGCTTAATATTATGCGCGCTGCATTCATGAACTAGTGCCTTGTGTAGTCAATGCTTTACCATTTTCAAGCATGAGCAAATCGGTGAGTTCTCTCACAGCACCAAAACCGCCAGGCATTTGCGTTACATAATGTGACAAACGCTTAATAAGCGGGTGGGCATCATTTACTGCAACGGCAAAGCCTACTAACTCCATAACAGGCATGTCAGGACCGTCATCACCAATATAAGCAATTTGTTCATCGCTAAGGTTGAGTTTATCTTTTAATTCTTGATAGGCAATGAGCTTATTTTCTTGGCCTTGATAAATATGCTGTACGGTTAAGCTGCTCATACGTTGTTGTACTATCTGTGAATGACGACCAGTAATAACAGCTACTTCAAAGCCACTGTTTATAAGTGCTTTAATGCCAAAACCATCTTTTGTATTAAATGCTTTTAGCTCTTCACCTTGATTGCCAAGGTAAATACGGCCATCAGAAAATACACCATCAATATCGCATATAAGTAGTTTTACTTTTTTAGCGCGTGCTTTTGCATCATCGCTCAGCGGTTGATAGAGTTCTTCAAATTGCATTTATAACACTCCTGCTTTTAATAGGTCTTGCATATTTAATGCGCCAATAGGTTGGTTTTTCTCATTGACGACGATTAGGCCATTTATACGTTTACGTTCCATAATATTGAGCGCTTCAGCGGCTAAAATATCTTGCGTAGCTGTAGTGCATGACTTAGTCATAACAACATCTATTTGTGTTGTATGAATATCAATTCTTTGTTCTAAAATGCGACGTAAGTCACCATCGGTAAATAACCCTACGAGTTGCTGATTTTCATCAACAATGGCTGTCATACCTAACCCTTTAGCTGACATTTCTATTAGAGCATCTTTAACTGTTTGTGAAACATCAATAATAGGTGTATTTGCGCCGCTGTGCATAACATCTTTTAAAGTAAGTAATAAGCGCTTGCCTAAACTACCACCTGGGTGAGATAGCGCGAAGTCATCAGCTGTAAAGCCGCGAGCTTCTAATAATGCAACTGCCATGGCATCGCCCATCGCAAGCGTTGCAGTGGTACTTGATGTAGGGGCTAGACCCAATGAACAAGCTTCTTTTTCTACTTTAATGCACACATGTACATTAGCAAGGGTTGCCATTGTTGATTGTGTATTGCCAGTCATCGCTATCATTTTGGCACCAAGTCGTTTTAAAACCGGAATGATATTTAAAACTTCGCTGGTTTCCCCTGAATTAGAAATAAGCATAACCACGTCATTTTTAGTGATCATACCTAAATCACCATGACTTGCTTCACCAGGGTGAACAAAAAACGCAGGGCTGCCAGTGCTTGCAAGGGTTGCCGCTATTTTATTGCCAATATGGCCTGATTTTCCCATGCCAATAACAATAATACGGCCTTCACAGTCGTACATTAATTGGCACGCGTTATGAAAATTTTCATCTACATATTGTGCAATATCACTAAGTGCTTGGCGCTCAACATCTAAAACGCGAAGGCCTTGTTCAATAAAGTTTAGCGTTGCCATCATTTACCCTACTTGACTAAAAATATACCCTTGGTAACCCAAAAACGCTATTAGCAATAAGCCGCCTTCTACCCTATTGATACGCTGGGTGCCTCTAAAGTTCAATGACATAATAATAAGAGCAAGTGTTGCACCAATCATAATTAATATATCTCGGCTTACTAACGATGGATCAACTGCTGAAGGATTAATAATACCTGCTAGAGGTAATACAGCTAAAATATTAAATATGTTTGATCCAACAATATTACCTAGTGCTAAATCATCTTCATTTTTAAGTACACCTGCAACCGAGGCGGCAAGTTCCGGCAAGCTAGTACCAATGGCAATAATTGTTAAACCAATGACTAAGTCGCTTAAGCCGAAGTATTTAGCAATATCAACAGCTGAGCCGATTAAAAAATGAGAACTAACCGGCAGGAGTATTATGCCGACAATTAACCAAAATACCGCTTTTTTAGTAGGTACATCGTTTGGTACATCGTCGCAGGCTTCTGAGACAAATGGGTCATCTTGGTTTTTTGCACGCATAGATACAATGATTAACCCACCGATGAATACGATAAAGCCAACTAAAAGCGCAACACCTTCACTAAATGAAAAGTAGTTATCTGAGAACACATACCAAGTAGCTAAAGATACGAGCATCACTAATGGCATTTCACGTTTTAACGTACTAGATGAAACTGAAAGAGGGCGAAATAGAGCAGTGATACCTAACACAAGTAAAATGTTTGTAATATTAGAGCCAACAGCATTGCCAACGGCTGTGTCGGTTTTGTTAGCCAAAGCGGCAGAGGCTGAAACCATCATTTCAGGGGCTGAAGAGCCCATGGCTACAACGGTCAAACCAACAATAAGTGTAGGTACACCAAAGTTTTTAGCAAGAGCCGCAGCCCCATAAACAAACCTATCGGCACTCCAAACAAGAGCTGCAAAACCAAGAATTAAAATAACAAACGAGGTAACCATTGTGTTAAGCCAGTTATACAAAATACGGATGGCGCGAATAGTAACAAAAGCCAAGATGAAAGTATAAATAAAAGAGTAAGGTCAACTGCGTAACAATGTTGCTTTTAAACAGCTAATTTAAAAATTTAAGCCGGGGTTAAGCTGTTTTGAGCGAGTCTTATAATCCTTTTCATGGGTGTATTACAAAATCTTACGAATTGTTTTTTCCATCTTTGACAAAAAAGCTTTAAAATAGGTGCACTAGTGAACATTTTTATGGAGAGCGACTTGTCGCAATCAATAGTAGAAGTCAAGGATGTTAGCTTTTCGAGAGGCAATAGAATCATATATAAAAATATGAGTTTTAGCGTTCCTAAAGGTAAAATTACTGCGATCATGGGGCCAAGCGGAATTGGCAAAACCACTATGTTGCGTTTAATTGGTGGTCAGCTTAAACCAGATTCAGGTGATATTTTATTTGAAGGTGGCAGCATTCCTAAAATGTCTCGTAAAGAGTTATACGAAGCACGTACTAAAATGAGCATGCTTTTTCAAAGTGGTGCGCTGTTTACTGATATGTCGGTATTTGACAATATCGCGTTTCCTATAAGAGAGCACACAAAGCTAAGTGAAGACCTTATTCGATTAGTTGTGTTAATGAAATTGCAAGCTGTTGGGCTACGTGGCGCTAAAGATTTAATGCCCTCTGAGTTATCCGGCGGTATGGCAAGACGTGCTGCACTTGCGCGCGCTATAGCACTTGATCCAGAGCTAATCATGTACGATGAACCATTTGCAGGACAAGATCCTATTTCGATGGGCGTATTGGTTAAGCTAATTAAGTCGCTCAACGAAGTATTAGGTTTATCGTCTTTAATCGTGACGCACGATGTTACAGAGGTAATGAGTATTGCCGAACACGTTATAATTATCGCCGATCAGGGGGTAATTGGTTCTGGTACTCCAGATGAAATGCGTAATCATGAATCTCCTTTAGTTCAACAGTTTTTAAAAGGCTTGTCGGATGGTCCAGTACCATTTCATTTTCCGGCTCAGGCTTATGCAGACGAACTACTTGGAGAAAAAGCATAATGTTGGATTTATTTCAAAAGCTAGGGCATAAAACGCTAGGACGTTTTGCGGCCCTTGGTCGTTCTGCTTATATGCTGTTTAGTGCATTAGCGCATGTTCCTAATTTTAAAAAAGGCACACCTTTACTTGTTCGCCAGCTCTATATGGTTGGTTCGCAATCGTTACTCATTATTATGGTGTCGGGTTTGTTTATCGGCATGGTGTTGGCTCTACAAGGTTACACCGTATTGGTTGGTTATGGCGCTGAGGATAGTTTAGGGCCGTTAGTGGCACTGAGCTTATTGCGAGAACTAGGCCCGGTTGTTACTGCATTATTATTTGCAGGACGCGCAGGTAGCGCTTTGACAGCTGAAATTGGCTTAATGAAAGCAACAGAGCAACTTTCATCACTTGAGATGATGGCAATCGATCCGCTAAAACGTATTATTGCACCGCGCTTTTGGGCGGGTTTTATAAGTATGCCATTGCTTGCATTGATATTTTCAGCCGTAGCAATTATAGGCGCTCATTTAGTGGGGGTAGATTGGCTGGGGGTTGATACAGGTAGTTTTTGGTCAATCATGCAATCACAAGTGTCGTTTCAGCAAGACATACTAAACGGTATTATTAAGAGTTTTGTATTTGCCATAGTGGTGACCTGGATTGCGCTTTATAAAGGATATGACTGTGTGCCGACCTCAGAAGGGATCAGCAAAGCAACCACCGAAACGGTTGTTCATTCGTCATTAGCAGTTTTAGGTTTTGACTTTATTTTGACAGCGGTAATGTTTACCAGCTAATAGGGTATAGATAATGAATTCACGGAAATTAGAAATTTTAGTTGGTTTTTTTGTAGCACTTGGCATTTTAGCTTTTGCGATGCTTGCACTTAAAGTTGCCAATTCAGGTATTAGTGGCTCTGGCGAAACATATACGCTTAATGCCAAGTTTGAAAACATTGGCTCGTTAAAAGCGCGTGCGCCGGTAAAAGTAGGTGGTGTTGTAATTGGTCGTGTTGAATCAATTTATGTACACCCACAAGAATTTTTACCAGTCGTTAATATGACCATTGACGCACAGTACTTATGTCGTTTTTCAGACACAAGCTCAATCTCTATTTTAACGTCGGGTATTTTAGGTGAGCAGTACTTAGGTATTCACCCTGTAATTTCTCCAGATTCTGCTAAACAACGTTGTTTAGGCGAAACAGTGACTGAGAACAAGCAAGATGAAGCAATTGACGATTTATTTGGTGTGGAAAGCAAAGCACTAGGTGATGGCGATTCAATTACTGACACTAAGTCTGCCATTGTACTTGAAGAATTAATCGGGCAGTTTTTATTCAACCAAGGTAGTGAGTAATTATTATGTTGAAAAAGTTTTTAGCTATTGTAGCAATTGGCACAATGACGCTAACTCAAAGCGTAAGTGCAGCAGATGTGAAATTAGTCGATCCTAATAAAATGGTACGCCAAGTTGCCGATAATACATTTGCGCGCATTAAAAAAGATCAGCCATTAATTGTTAAAGATCAAGAATACCTTCGCGTAATAGTCGAAGAAGAATTAATGCCTTATATCGACTATAAATATGCAGCACTTCGTGTACTTGGCAGTGAAGTATCTAAAGTTCGTGCAATTACCGACGAGGCTGAAAAGGCCAAAGCAATTAAAGAAATTCAACGCTTTATTGGTGTATTTAGAGAGTACTTAGTTGCTACTTATGCAGGTGTATTTACTCAATACACAAACCAGAAAGTTGAGTTTGGTGCAGAGCAAGCGTTCAAAGGTAAAGACGTCGTTGTTATTAAGACTAAAATTATTGAAGACGGTAAACCTGATATCAGAATCGATTTTAAAGTACGCGAAGACCGTGACGGTGAATGGCGCGCGTACGATATGATTGCCGAAGGTATTAGCTTACTAGACGCAAAACAAAGTGAGCTGCAAGGTATTTTGCGCCAGCAAGGTATTGATAATGTAAGTAACCTTTTAGAGCAAAAGAGTCAGCTACCAGTTCAGTTTAGAGGCAGTAACTCGAATGACTAAATTGGCAATAAGCCAAGTTGATGGACAACATTTTGGAGTAAGCGGTGAGCTTACTCGAAATTCAATTGGCGATGAACAGCTTCTGAACAATAAGTTATTAACTAAGCATAAAATCATCTATTTCGACCTAAGTGGAGTATCAAGGGTTGACACAGCAGGCTTAGCTTGGTTAATTCACTCTTTTGCAGAATTAAAGCAGCAAGGCATTCGCCTTGAATTGCAAAACCTACCTGAGCAATTGCAAAATTTAATGCAATTGGGTCAGGTTACAACCCTATTTGAGTGAGAGTTATGGAAACTAGCCAAGTCGAAACATTATTACGCGAAGAACTTCAATTAGCTGAAGTACATGTAAAAGCCAATGGTAGTCATTATGAAGTTGTTGCGGTAGGCGAATGCTTTGACGGTTTAAGCCGAGTTAAAAAGCAGCAGCTAGTTTATGGTCCATTAATGAATACAATTTCAGATGGGACAATTCACGCAGTATCTATTCGTGCATTTACTCCTGTAGAGTGGAAGCGTGAACAAAAATTTATTTTACCGCAATAACTAGGGCCTCCTAATGGATCAATTTGTAATTCAAGGTGGCACTTCACTTGCTGGTGAAGTGACTATTTCGGGCGCTAAAAATGCTGCACTTCCTATTTTATTTGCTTCGCTATTAGCTGATGGTAAAAGTATCTTTACTAATGTGCCGCGTCTTCGCGACATAGTGACCACTGAAGCCTTATTAAAAACTTTAGGTGCTGATGTTAATTGGCAGGGCGATACGCTAGTGATTGACGGTGCAACGGTTGATAAAACATTAGCGCCTTACGACTTAGTAAAGCAAATGCGCGCATCTGTGCTTGCATTAGGCCCTCTAGTGGCTCGTTTTGGTGAGGCTCAAGTGTCTTTACCAGGTGGGTGCGCCATTGGCGCTCGCCCGGTTGATATTCATATTCAAGGTTTGGAGCGCATGGGCGCACAAATAAACGTTGAAAATGGTTATATTAATGCCAAGGTGAATGGTCGCTTAAAAGGCGCTGAAATTTTTATGGAAATGGTAAGTGTAGGCGCTACCGAAAACCTATTAATGGCAGCGGCCCTGGCTGATGGTAAAACCATACTTGATAATGCGGCACGCGAGCCTGAAATAATTGATTTAGCTAACTGCCTAATTGCTATGGGCGCTAAAATTACGGGTGCAGGTACCAGCCGCATTGAAGTTGAGGGCGTTGAGCGTTTAGCTGGCTGTGAGCACAGTATTTTACCTGACCGAATTGAAACAGGGACGTTTTTAGTCGCAGCAGCAATGGCTGGCGGTGAAGTACTTTGTAAAAATACAGATTTTCATTCTCTTGAGCCTGTGATTGAAAAGCTACGTGCTACGAATGCGCACCTAGAAGTACATAACGATAGTATTTATCTTGATATGCGCGGCCGAGAACTTAAAGCCGTGAATATTAAAACAGCTCCACACCCAGGTTTTCCTACGGATATGCAAGCTCAGTTTACAGCATTAAATGTAGTAGCAAATGGTAGTGCAACGATCACAGAAACGATTTTTGAAAACCGTTTTATGCATGTACCAGAGTTGCAGCGTATGGGCGCTAATATTCGTTTAGAAGGGCATACCGCAATTTGTGGTGAGACTGAAAGCTTAACGGGTGCGCAAGTAATGGCAACCGATTTACGCGCTTCAGCTAGTTTAATTTTAACGGGTATAGTGGCACAAGGTGAAACGGTTGTTGATCGTATTTATCACGTTGATAGAGGTTATCAGCGCATTGAAGATAAACTAAGTGCATTAGGCGCAAACATTAAACGTAGAAGTAGCTAAGTAGATAACTAGTTAAGCTATTTTAAAAAAGGTCGGATACGCAAATTGCTATCCGACCTTTTTATTGACGATTGGTATTACTCTTTTTTAAAGCTTTGTTTCAAGTTCAGCTACCACCACCATTATTTTTTCTATTTTCCCATCTCTGTAAAGCTCAAATTCTATTTCTTTACCTGGCTCCGTATTACCTATTTTTTCAAGCACTTTTTGTGGATTTGCTACCGAAAGCCCTGCAATTTTAATGACGATATCTTGCTCTTCAATACCCGCTTGCCATGCTGGCCCCAAAGGGTCTAAATTAGTAATGCGCATGCCAGTAACCGGCGTTAGGCTGTCGTTTACTTCTTTACCTGTACTATCTACTGCTGTGCCTTCAAAGCCTAAATAGCCGCGTACAACCCGACCGTGACGAATGAGTTTACCCATCACTTTTTTAGCAAGTGAGTAAGGAACCGCAAAAAATATTCCTTGAATATTCAAGTTCTCACGCGTTTTAAATTGTGCAGAAGTAATGCCGACTAAATCACCATTGGAGTTAACTAATGCGCCGCCGGAGTTGCCCACGTTAATAGCTGCATCCATTTGCAATAAGTTATTGTAAGGGCTATCTGTAATTTTTTGCTTACCCGTTGCACTAATAATGCCTTGAGTGATTGTTTGCCCTAAGTTAAGCGGGTTGCCTATAGCAAGTACAACATCGCCTACATTTGATACATAGCTATCGTTTACGGGAATCACCGGGAGGTGATCTGCATTGATTTTAAGTAAGGCTAAATCAGTAATGGTATCAAAACCAATTAGTTGCACATCAAAAAAGCGTCGGCCATCGGTTAAGATAACCATAATTTGGTCTGCATTATTCACAACATGGTAGTTAGTAAGAATATAACCGTCTTGCGACATAATGACGCCAGAGCCTAGCTCTTGTACCGTGTTTTTTCTTTTATAACGAGGTTCTTTGGAAATGCTTTCTGAAAAAATAGTAACTACAGAAGGAGCTGCTCGTTTAACTGCATCAGAAAAACTCAAGTGACTCGCACTCATCGCGCTTGGAAGGGGAACATTAGGAAGTAAGGCGGCTCGCATATTAGGGCTGAAAAAAACCACTAAAAAAGCAATACTTAGACCTGCAAATAAAGGGGGAAGAATAAATTTTATTAATTTCAGCACAGTTTTCTTATTATGTAAGTGAGCAATCTCTTTATGATGACATAAAAAAAATAACAGCGGCAAGTGCCACTGTTATTTTTATTACATTAATAGTGCTATTTATTACTGAATTAAAATAAATATAGACTCACGGCCACGTTGTACGCCAAGTACGATATTACCTTTGGTGTTTTCGATAATCTTATTCATATCACGAATAGTTTCTACTCGTTGGCGATTCACTTGCATAATAATATCACCTTCTTCAAGGCCAACACGGGCAGAAGGTGAGCGAGGGTCTACAGACGTAACCTCAACACCTTTATTGCTATTTTTTTGCACGTTTTCGAGCTCAGCGCCTTGGAATGCAGGATGGAGTTCTTCACCGGTCGCTGTAACACCTGATGCACCATCAAGAGTTACTTTCACTGTTTTAATTTTACCATCGCGGTAAATGCCAAGTTTTATTTCGCGGCCTTCACCTAGCGTAGCAATTTTGCTGCGCAGTTCGTGGAAACCACTAATATCACCGCCATTAATGCTAACAATTACGTCACCTGCTTTTATACCTGCTTTACTTGCGGCAGTGTCGTCCATTACTTGCATTACATAAGCACCTTGTTTAACGTCAAGTTGCTGCGCCTTAGCAAGGCCTGCATCAAGTGGGCGGCCAGAGATACCCAGCGACCCTCGGCGTACTTCACCGTGTTCAACAATTTGATCAACTAAGTTTTTCATCATGTTTGATGGAATGGCAAAACCAATACCCACGTTACCGCCAGAAGCACCTAAAATAGCAGTGTTAATACCAATCAATTCACCGTTTAAGTTAACTAGTGCACCACCAGAGTTGCCTTGGTTGATAGCAGCATCGGTTTGAATGAAATCTTCGTAGCCCTCAATATTTAAACCACTACGGCCAAGAGCGCTAACAATACCAGATGTAACTGTGTGGCTAAGTCCAAATGGGTTACCAATAGCGACGGCAAAGTCGCCCACTCGTAAACTATCTGAATTTGCGAGTTTTATTTCAGTTAAGTCATCAGCGTCTATTTGTAAAAGAGCGATGTCTGATTCTGTATCAGTACCAATTTTAGTTGCTTCAAATTCACGGCCATCTTCGAGGGTTACTACCATTTTTTCGGCATCTTGGATTACGTGATTATTAGTGACTACATAACCCTCATCAGCATCAATAATTACCCCAGAGCCTAACCCACTAAATTGACGCTTTTGACTGCGAGGCTGTTGCTGTCCAAAAAAGTATTCAAGCGGATCTGCACGGCGGCGTACTTCTTTTGAGCCTGAAACTTGGATACTTACAACACCTGGAGATATTTTCTCTAGCATGGGGGCAAGAGTTGGTAGTTGTTGACCATTTACTGCAATTGGCATTTTTGCATAAGATGCTACAGGGCTCATTAATAAGCTTGTAGATAGAATAGCTGCGCTGATAAGTGATAATTTCATTTTCATAGTCAGGGGTAACTCCACTTAAGATAAAGCAAAACAAAAAGGGCTACTTTACAGCAGCCCTTTTCGGTTTATTAAGATAAAACAACAAAGCTGTTATATCTAAAGACTATGGGGTCAAAAAAAAGTTCATCAAGATGCTTTAGAATGTTCTGAAACTTTATTTTGACCAGCAAATAAACCGGATTCACCTGATACATAATCAGCTGGTTGCGCTTCTGCAGAAGAGCGGTCTGAACGACGCTCTTTTAAAGATGCTTGTAATTGTTCGGTTGTTTCTTTAGAGAAATAAGGTTCAGCTGGTGCTTTATTTCTATCTTCTAGAAGAAGCTGGTTTGTTTCTTCAACGTGACTAAGCAGTTGATCATAGTTTTCTTTCATTTTATTTACGAGCTTACCAGTATTCGCTAA
The DNA here is from genome assembly GCF_011378755.1 of Pseudoalteromonas sp. Z1A2. Taxonomy (NCBI): domain Bacteria; kingdom Pseudomonadati; phylum Pseudomonadota; class Gammaproteobacteria; order Alteromonadales; family Pseudoalteromonadaceae; genus Pseudoalteromonas; species Pseudoalteromonas sp. Z1A2. Next base: position 50,844 of record NZ_WTKX01000011.1, read on the forward strand.
ATGATCAGCGACATCTTGGCGATACTGCTCAAGCGCACTTTGTGCTTGTTCCGCTTGCTCTTTTAGTTCATCTTGTTTGAACTGTTTTTTAGTTACAAATGCACCAATAAAAAATGCTACAACAGCAACAATAACAATCAAACCTACCCACATAACTGTGCCCATAAAAACTACCCCTTTGGGAAAATAACTAACGAATGCCGATTCAATTATAAATCATACTAAGTGTAATATACCCCGAGTTATGATGCGTGTTAATATGCTTTGCAAATTAAACTGTGTTTTAACTGTAAATAGATATGACTCCTTGGCAAACATACCAACAAGACTTAAAGCGAGATGACTTTGTACACGACGCAGCACAAGAAAATGCTGTGCGCCATTTACAACGTCTATACGATGACCTAACTCAGACAAAGCCAAAACAAAAAGGCTTTTTTGCTAAGCTATTTAGTAAAGAAGAACCTGCGCCTGTAAAAGGTTTGTACTTTTGGGGGGGAGTAGGGCGTGGTAAAACTTATTTAGTTGACACTTTTTACGAATCATTACCGGGCACACGTAAAATGCGTGTGCACTTTCATCGATTTATGCACCGAGTGCATAACGAGCTTAAAAAGCTAAATAATACGGCTAATCCATTAGAAAAAATTGCTGACACTTTTAAAGCAGAAACAGACATTATTTGCTTTGATGAGTTTTTTGTACAAGACATTACTGATGCCATGCTATTAGGTGGCTTAATGGAAGCGCTATTTGCACGGGGCATAGTACTTGTAGCAACCTCTAATATAGTGCCTGATGAACTTTACAGAAATGGCTTACAGCGAGCGCGTTTTATGCCAGCAATTGAGCTTGTTAAAAAAAATACCGAGATAGTTAATGTAGATTCAGGTATTGATTACCGATTACGTACTTTAGAGCAAGCTGAAATTTTTCATAGTCCGTTAGATGAAGATGCGGATAAGAACCTATTTGAGTACTTCGATAAGTTATCGCCAGAGCCAGGGCAATTAGATGAGCCGATAGAGATAGAAGGGCGAAAAATCAAAACGCGTAAAGTAGCTAAATGCGTTGTGATGTTTGAGTTTAGTGAATTGTGCGAAACAGCACGTAGCCAGGTCGATTACATGGAGATTAGCCGCTTATACAATACGGTGATTATTTCTAACGTAAAACAGCTAGGGCAAACTAATGATGATGCTGCTAGACGCTTTATTGCTTTAGTGGATGAATTTTATGAGCGCCATGTAACTTTAATTATATCGGCTGAAAAACCTATTACCGAACTTTATACCCAAGGTAATTTAAACTTTGAATTTAAGCGTTGTATTAGTCGTTTACAAGAAATGCAATCCTTAGAATATTTAGCTAGAGAGCATTTAGTTTAAATAAGTAAGTAAATGTGTAATAGGGCAACTATAAAAAAGAGGTACATATATAGTACTTCTTATTTCTGAAATTTCTTGTGGAAAAAACAACCGGCGAGTAGCAATGTGTTTTAAGTGCTGGTATACTCCCGCGTCTGCCACGTTGCGTTCTATGTCCTCATATAGTCTAGCCACTTGTGAGCGGCGCAAAAGTCTAAAACTCGAAGGGGTTATAGCAAACTTAGAGCAGTAGTTAATATTAACTACTTGTGGTTTTAATTGAAAAACATTGGATTTTTATAAATGAAAACGTTTGTTGCTAAACCAGAAACAGTAAAACGTGACTGGTACGTAGTTGACGCTGAAGGTAAAACTTTAGGTCGCATCGCTACTGAAATCGCTCACCGCCTACGCGGTAAGCATAAAGCTGAATACACTCCTCACGTAGATACTGGTGATTACATCATCGTTATCAACGCTGAAAAAGTTACTGTAACTGGTAACAAATTCAAAGATAAAGTGTACTACGCTCACTCTGGTTTTCCAGGTGGCCTTAAGTCTACTACTTTTGATAAACTTCAAGCTGCAAAGCCTGAAATGATCATCGAGAAAGCTGTAAAAGGCATGTTGCCACGTGGTCCTTTAGGCCGCGCTATGTACCGTAAACTTAAAGTTTACGCAGGTACTGAGCATAACCATGCTGCACAACAGCCTCAGGTTCTAGACATTTAAGGAGCACCATCATGGCAAATCAATACTACGGTACAGGTCGTCGTAAAAGTTCAAGTGCTCGCGTATTCTTACGCCCAGGCACTGGTAACATCGTAATCAACAAACGCTCTCTAGAAGAGTATTTTGGTCGCGAAACAGCACGCATGGTTGTTCATCAAGCTCTTGAGCTAGTTGATATGACTGAAAAATTTGACCTTTACATCACCGTTTCTGGTGGTGGTACAACTGGTCAAGCTGGTGCTATCCGTCACGGTATCACTCGTGCACTTATGGAGTTTGACGAGTCACTACGTCCACAACTTCGTAAAGCAGGTTTTGTTACACGTGATGCACGTAAAGTTGAACGTAAGAAAGTGGGTCTTAAGAAAGCGCGTAAGCGTCCACAGTTCTCAAAACGTTAATCTATACGTTATCAAGAATTCAAAAACCCAGCTTATGCTGGGTTTTTTGTTTTCAAATCAAAAAGTTTACATTTGCTGCTTAATTTAAATTTGTTTATAGCGGTCGCCATACTTGGTATTGCTGTAATTAATGATGATCAAATTTATTAATAACTGCGTATTAATCGAACGAAAGTTAAAAAACACTCAGATAGCTGCAAAAAAGTTAAATAATTATCGTAATTAGTTTAAATCCATCAGTTAATTGGTGGAATTTTTTGCTACAATTGGCGTGGAAGTAAAATGAGTGAGTTTAACGACACTATGTACAGTTTTTACTGTTTCCTCTTAGTGGTGTTGATCTCGGTCAGTATATTGTTTTTACAGAAGCGTTATTATAGTCGTTCGGCTTTATTCTCGAGCTAGCTTAATCAAATTTTTGATCAAGTCAGGTTTATTCGAGCATGGGGCTTTGAATAACCTTGTTTTAATCAAGGGTTTTAATTATGATCGCTTCTATTTTAAAAATTTCGAATAATTAACCTGCTGTAACTGATGTTCTCAATATAGCAAGTGTTGAGAATCATAGTGGAGATAAGTGGATGAGCAATGCGCCTGTAGACAATGGCCGACGTCGCTTTTTAACCATAGCTACCTCTGTTGTAGGTGGTGTTGGTGCGGCTGGGGCTGCTGTTCCTTTTATTGCGTCTTGGAATCCAAGTGAGCGAGCTAAATCTGCGGGTGCGCCTGTAGAAGTAGATATCAGCAAACTTGAGCCTGGACAATTAATACGTGTCGAGTGGCGTGGTAAACCTGTATGGGTTGTATCACGTACCCCAAAAATGCTTGAGCAGATGAAAGAACATGAAGGTCAACTTCGTGATCCGCAATCGCAAGAGCCACAACAATTAGAATCATCAACAAATGATTACCGTTCATTACGTCCAGAAATATTTTTGGCTGTAGGTATTTGTACGCATTTAGGATGTTCACCAGGCTTTTTACAAGGTAATTTTGGTGAGAAAGTAGAAGGGACTGATGACGGTTTCTACTGCCCGTGCCACGGTTCTAAATTTGATATGGCTGGTCGAGTATTTCAATCGGTACCTGCACCATTAAACTTAGAAATACCACCTTATACTTTTCTAGATGACACCACTATTTTAGTGGGCGAAGAAAGAGGGGTAGCCTAATGTTTGGTAAGATTATTGGTTGGATAGACGACCGAATCCCAATGACACGTGTTTGGAACATGCACATTGCACAGTATCCAGCACCTAAAAACTTTAACTTCTGGTACTTTTTTGGCTCACTAGCCATGTTAGTACTAGTAAACCAAATCCTAACAGGTATTTGGTTGACGATGAACTTTGTTCCGTCTGCTGAAGGTGCTTTTGCCTCGGTAGAGTACATCATGCGTGATGTAGAATATGGCTGGTTACTACGTTACTTGCACTCAACAGGTGCATCAGCGTTTTTCATCGTTGTATATATGCATATGTTCCGTGGCATGATCTACGGTTCTTACCAAAAACCGCGTGAATTACTGTGGTTATTTGGTATGTTCATTTTCTTAGCGCTAATGGCTGAAGCATTCATGGGATACTTATTACCATGGGGCCAAATGTCGTTCTGGGGCGCACAAGTAATCATTTCATTATTCGGTGCTATTCCGGTTATTGGTGATGACTTAACACTTTGGATCCGTGGTGACTACGTAATATCAGGTGCAACGCTTAATCGCTTCTTTGCATTACATGTAATTGCACTACCACTGGTTATTGTAATCTTAGTTTTCTTACACATTGTTGCTCTACACGAAGTGGGTTCAAATAACCCTGAAGGTATTGAGATTAAACGTAAGAAAGGCTCAGTAGCTGAAGAAGATAAGCCTAAATTTAAATTCCATGAGTATTACACTAACAAAAAAGACATTGTTGATGCGATACCGTTCCACCCTTACTACACAGTTAAAGATATTGTGGGTGTGGTTGGTTTCTTAATACTGTTTTGTTGGGTTGTGTTCTTTATGCCGGCGATGAATGGCTTCTTTTTAGAAGGTCCAAACTTCGAGGCAGCTAACCCACTTAAGACACCTGAGCATATTTTCCCGGTTTGGTACTTTACGCCATTCTATGCAATCTTACGTGCAATCCCTGATAAGCTAATCGGTGTTGCGGCGATGGGTGCATCGATTGTAGTACTTGCATTACTACCTTGGATTGACCGTGGTAGAGTTAAATCGGTTCGTTACCGTTGTGGTTTCCATAAATGGAACATTGCAGGCTTTGTTGTAACTTTCGTTCTTCTTGGTTGGGTGGGTGCAACTCCACAAACTGATATGAAAACGATTATTTCTCAAATCTGTACTGTGACTTACTTTATGTTCTTCGTACTGTTGTTTGTATACAGTAAGAACGAAAAAACTAAGCCATTGCCAGAGAGGTTAACGAAATGATGAAGAAGCTTATTATTGGTTTATTTGCTTTATCAGTAAACTTGTTGCCTAACATGGTTATGGCAGCAGGTCCGTCGGTTCCTTTAATGGAAGCGAATAACGACCTTACTGATCAACCATCTTTACAACGCGGTGCAAAGTTGTTCATGAACTACTGTCTTGGTTGTCACCAAATGCAGTATCAACGTTATGAGCGTACTTTTCGTGATATCGGTATCCCAACAGAAGTTGGTTTAGAGCAGTTAATTTTTGACGGCTCTAAAGTCGGTAGCCATATCACAAACGCAATTACAAAAGACGATGCAGCAAAATGGTTTGGTGCGGCTCCGCCGGATTTAACTCTTATTGCACGTGTAAAATCACCAGATTATATTTACACGTACCTAAAATCGTTTTATAAAGATGAATCTCGCCCGTTTGGAGTTAACAATATTGTTTTTCCATCGGTAGGTATGCCTCATGTTCTTCAAGAACTACAAGGTTTACCAACGCCTATCACTAAAGAAGTAGAAGAACATGGCCACACTGTGACCAAAGTTATTGCTACTGAAACTGATGGTACGGGTGAATTAAGCGTAGATGAATACGACCAAGCGGCTCGTGATTTAACAAACTTCCTTGAGTACGTGGGTGAACCTTCACGTCTTGAATCGGAAGCGCTAGGTATTAAGGTAATAGGATTCTTAATAATTCTATTTATCTTGGCATTTATGCTTAAGAAAGAATACTGGAGAGATGTTCATTAAGTTGAACATTTTTAAAGGTAATTTTGCAATAGGGGCTTAAGCCCCTTTTGCTGTTTTAGTTATTTAATGGAGGTATAGGCATGGCCGTAGCTGCCAATAAGCGCCCTGTAATGACCCTTTTTTCTGGTGCTAACTGTATGTATAGCCACCAAGTACGTATTGTACTTGCGGAAAAAGGTGTAAGTGTAGATATTCATTTGGCTGAAAAAGATAACTTGCCAGAAGCACTTCACGAAATTAACCCTTACGGCACAGTGCCAACACTGATTGACCGTGAGCTTGGTTTATACCAGGCAAACATCATCATGGAATACCTTGATGAGCGTTTTCCTCATCCTCCACTAATGCCTGTTTACCCGGTAATGCGTGGTCGTAGCCGCTTAATGATGCATCGTATTGATACTGATTGGTACAGCCTAGCTGACAAAATCAGTAACAACACGTCAGATGCTGCTCAAGCTCGTAAAGAGCTAACAGAAGCATTACTTGCTGTAGCACCTATTTTTAGCGAAGCACCTTACTTTATGAGTGAAGAGTTTAGCTTAGTAGATTGTTATTTAGCTCCACTATTATGGCGTTTACCAGAGTTTGGTATTGAGCTTAATGGTGCAGGTTCTAAAGAGCTTAAAGAGTATATGATCCGTTTATTTGAACGTGAGTCATTCCAAGCCTCTTTAACTGAAGCTGAGCGTGAGATCCGTTTATAATGACGCCTAATCGTCCTTATTTATTACGTGCTTTTTTTGATTGGATAGTCGATAACGAGTGTACACCGCATTTAGTGGTAGACGCTGGGTTTGCAAATGTACAAGTGCCAACACAGTTTGTTCAAGACGGACAAATTGTTTTAAACATAAGTCCATCAGCGGTCACACAGTTTTCGTTAGACTTAACCCAACTTAGCTTCAATGCGCGCTTTGGTGGTCAGCCAATGCAAGTGTATGTGCCTCTAGGTGCTGTGCTTGCAATATACGCGCGTGAAAATGGCGAAGGAACAGTCTTTACTGCAGATGAGTTTTTAGAGGACGAAGACGATTTTGTGCCTGAGCTTGAAAGTGTTGATTCATCAGCTGAATTTATTGATGAAACACCACCAGAAAAGCCACAGAAGAAAAAAGGCTCTCATTTACGCGTTATTAAATAATAAGTAAATGCAAAAAAAAAAACCGCTTAATAAGCGGTTTTTTTATGTCTGTATTTTGTGTTTACAAGTATTCAAATACTTTAATTACACGCTCTACGCCAGATACATTTCGGGCAATGTTTACAGCTTGAGTAGACTCAGAGTCAGATACTAAACCCATTAAAAATACTTCAGCGTTTTCAGTAACTACTTTAATGTTATTACTGCTAATGTCTTTTGCTGTTAGTAGCTGAGCTTTTACTTTAGAAGTTAACCAAGAGTCATGCGTTTGTGTAGTAATGCCAATATTTGAGCCAATACGAATTTGGTTATGTATCTTACGAATACCTGAAACGTCCTCAATGGTACGCTGTGCTTCCTTTCTCATTTCTTCATTAGATACTTGGCCTACAAGTAAAACAATACCGTTAACGCTTACAGCGCTTATATTGGCAAACTTTTCAAGGCGTTCTACTTCGCTAAGTGCAATACTCGCTTTTATTTCAATATTGTTATCGTCAATTTGAGAGCCAATGGTACGGCGATCGTTCGCTGCAGTTACTGCACTGGCTGTACCTGCAACAACAGCAGCTGCGCAGCCTTGTAGTAATACAACAGTACCTAAAACAATAAGAGAGCGTTTAAACATAATTTTCATCCTGAGGGAAAAGCGTTAAATCAACAAGTTCGCTTAAACAATGTAAGTTAACTAAATGGGATTCGATAATGCGGCTAGGGCGTTTAGATGGGGATCTAATTTCAACATCGTTAGGGCCAAGTAGGCCAACCAACTCGCCACCATCATCACCAACCATAACTATGACCTTCATATCTTTAGTTAGTGCAGCTTCAACGGCAGAAATAACATGTTTTTCGTTACCGTTAATAGCCAGTACAAGCAATAAATCACCTTGCTGGGCAAAAGCGCGGACTTGACGAGCAAATGTATCGTGATCGTCTACCTGAGTACTTTGTCCAAGGTTAACGTTTTCTTGCGATAGAGCAATTGCCGGCAAACAAGGACGCTCGGTTTCATAGTGATTAACCAATACACCCGCCATGTGCTGGGCGAGCATGTGGCAATTAGCAGTACCGCAGCAAATGAGTTTATTTCCGTTGATCAGACTTTGTGCAATAGTAAATGCAGCTGACTCAAGCGCACTAGGTAGCACTTCACCAGCAGCGATTTGAACTTGAATGCTTTCTGTAAAAATTTCTTTAATTGTGTCTTGCATAGCCTACCAATAATTTATCTTTGTATTTGCGTTTAAAATACATTTTTAAGCCAATTAATATTAGGAGATGCTTCTCCTGTAATGGCTACATAATCAATTCTTAGTGCTTGGTTAGTTAAATTTTTAGCTGCTAAGTAATGATAAATACTACGTTTTAATCGAGCTTGTTTTTGTGGGCTAAGTGCATAGTTGGCACCGCCACGGGCATTATTTTTGCGAAACTTGACCTCAATGAATACAAGGGTGTCGCCTTCCTTCATAATGACATCAAGCTCGCCAAAGGGGCAGTAATAATTACGTTCAATGGGTGTTAAGCCCTGAGTAACTAAGTATTTTTGCGCTTCAAGCTCATAATACTGGCCTTTTTCGCGACTATTGTGCCACAGCTCTTTAAACCACGACATGCCGCCCCCTTAACTTAATAAAGTTTAATTTATAGTTTGTATATCACCCGCTGATTGCATAAACAATGGTACCGGGCGTTGTGTTTTTAATTGCACAGGCTTAATGCGACGGTTTGTATATTGAGCCCAGTCGAGCATACGTTCTATATGGCCGCTGGTATTAACAGATAGCTTACCGCTTAAACCACTATATTGGTTGCCTGGCATTACGCTTAACTGTCTAATGTCATGTAATATTGATACTGCATCGTACGCCATTGCAAATAAGCGTTGGCTAATATCAATTTGCTCAGGCCATAGAGAGTTGTACTGCTGGCGTAAATTATGTTGTTTAATTTGTGAATCAAGCATCCACGGTAATTCAGTGAAGTATAGGCCGTCTAAGTCGCCTTTGTCTGTACTGTCAATTTGTTTACTATGACTTTTAGAGCTTGCATAAAGTGGGATACGATCAGCAAATGTACTGACGTTTACATCAAGGTAAGGTTTAATTAAGCGAGTTTCTATTGCATCACCCAAAATATAAATAACGTCTATATCACTGCGTGAACGCGTTTCGTTTTCTACTTCTTGCTTAAATAATGCTTTAACTGTTTGTATGCGATCTTTTGACTTATCAACTTCTAATAAGCTGGTAATTGTGTTCGGCATATCTTTTTTATCGTTATAAAAACCGATTTGTGGCTTGGTTTCGCTGTAGCGTTGCCACTGTAGGTTAAAATAATCAACTAAACGTTGGCCATTTGCATTATTTGGCGCAAGCAGCATAGGCTTTTGATAGCCCTTAGTTAAAAAGTGTTCCAGAGCTTGCTGTACTTCGTGCTCAGGGTTCAATGCAAAGTAATAATGCTGAAGCGAAATGCGCTCACCATCAAAATTGTTTAAATGCAGTACCGGAGTATCAATAAGAGTTTGTGCATTGGCTAGTTTATCAATATTTGCTTTAAGTAGAGGACCAATTACAAAATCAGGCTTTATTTCTTCAAGTTGCGCTGCGATTTCCTCAGTGCTTAGGTTTTCATCAATAAAAATAGTGTCGTTGATAGTTCGCGTATCAAGTGCAGCTAACACACCGGCTTTAAGCGCATCACCTAAGCGTTCGTTAGGGCCTGATTGTGGAAACAACACAACTAAACGCTCTATATTAATAGGGGCGAGCTCAGTAAGCATTTCGTCCTGTACAGGTAATACAGAAAAAGCCGGATGCCCAATATAGCGTCTGCGCCAATTATTAATTGCTTGGTCTAGCTCCACGCCGCTACTTGCATATACTTGATAGTATAGACCAAGGTTTACCCAGCCTTGCTGGATAACCGAACCACGGTTAAAACGTTCAAGCGCATATGAAGAGAGCTGTTTTAAGTTATCCCACAAATTTTGATTGAGCTGAGGGATTTCTATATTGTTTTTTGTTGCTGTTTCAGAGGCTCTAAAGAAGTAGGGGGCAGCTTTTTTAGGAAAATTTTGCGATGCATAAATACTGGCTGTTAAAAACTGATGCCATGCAAAATGCTCAGGTTGAGTAAGTTGTCCGTCTAGTGATTGTAAAATCACCAAAGCTTGATCATTCTTATTCTGTTGTTTTTGTGCAAATGCAATATAAAGACGGTTTTGGATTTGATCAACACTTGCGGTTAATTCAAGCTCATTACCAATTTTCTCTAACAAAGGCCAATTTTGCTCACTAATCGCAGCATCACGGGCACTATACAATAACTGTATTTTATCGGCACCTTGGCGGTTTTGCGCCAATTGGTAGATAGATTGCGCACTGGTTGCCTGATTTTGCAGAGCATTAGTGCGGTTACTTACGTTATCGCTGTTTTTAGTTGGTTTTTCGGTTGTGCTACACGCCGATAACCCTGACAATATAATTAATAGACTAACTAGTTTAAGTCGCACAATGATTTCCCAATACGTTAACGCGATTTGCTTATATTACTGACTGACGCAGGAGACCTCAATGTTAAATGAGGAGAATTCACAGAAAATTGGCACTCTTTACATTGTTGCCACCCCAATTGGCAATTATGACGACTTAAGTCACCGTGCCATTGCGACATTATCGCAAGTTGACTTAATAGCTGCTGAAGACACTCGCCATACCGGCAAGCTACTTAGCCACTTTGGAATTAAGGCAAAAACGTTTGCATTACACGACCACAACGAAAAGCAAAAAGCACAGCAAATTATTGATCAACTTAATCAAGGTTTGAATATTGCTTTAGTATCTGACGCTGGTACACCGCTAATTAGTGATCCAGGCTACGCTGTGGTAAATCTATGTCGCGAACAAGGCGCTCATGTTACACCTGTTCCAGGTGCATGTGCTGCAATTACAGCCGTATGTTGTTCAGGCTTACCAACTGACCGCTTTCAGTTTATTGGTTTCACGCCAGCTAAAAGCAAAGCTCGCCAAGACTTTTTTACCGAAGCTGTTAACTCAGGCATTACCAGCATAATGTACGAAAGTACGCACCGTATTATGGCAAGCCTTGATGATTTAGCACTAGCCCTTGGTGATGAGCAGCAAGTCGTGTTTGCTAAAGAGCTAACCAAAACCTTTGAAACATTTTTTAATGGTAGTGTAAGTGAGCTTAAACAATTTTTAACTGATGATCCTACCAAGCAGCGCGGCGAAATAGTGCTTATGCTTGCGGGTAAACCAAAGCAAATAGACGATGTTCCGCCAGAAGCGCGCAAAATGCTGGCACTTCTTGAGAGTGAAATGCCAATGAAAAAAGCCTGTGGCGTTGTAGCCGAATACTTTGGTATGAAGAAAAACGCTTTATATAAAACAATTATTGAAGAAAAAGAGTAAATTTTACTGCGCTTAGTATTAGCCTCATGTATACTGCGCGCCGAGTCAGCCAAGATGATCGCTGCCTGTGACGAAAATGATCAGGGGGAGGAAAGTCCGGGCTCCATAGGGCAGAGTGCCAGCTAACGGCTGGGGGGCGTGAGCCTACGACAAGTGCAGCAGAGAGGAGACCGCCAATCTCGATTGGTAAGGGTGAAAGGGTGCGGTAAGAGCGCACCGGGCCGCTAGTAATAGTCGGTTGCAAGGTAAACTCCACTCGGAGCAAGACCAAATAGGGTTCTATCATTTTAAATAATGAACGCGTGGCCCACGTGAGAACCGGGTAGGTTGCTTGAGCCATAGAGCGATTTATGGCCTAGACGAATGATTATCACTTTCTTCGGAAAGGACAAAACCCGGCTTACCGGCTGACTCACTCATTCAATAAAAAGCCCGCAGTTAACGCTGCGGGCTTTTCTGTGTCTAAATTTTAGTTAATACAATTTAAGCATCTTTAAATAATATTTTTACCTTGTTCTGGGTCTCTTGATTGCTCTGCTTGTTCACGTATTTCGTCGGTATCACTGCTTACATCATCAAGTGTTTTAGTTTGATCAACAGTTTCACTTTTTTCGCTTTGCACTTGCGATGGTTGTTCTTCCCCTAAACTAGAAACATTTTCACTAGGGTCGGTGAGTATAATTCTTTCTCGTGCGTCATCAGGCATGCTGATGTTTTGTTTTGTAAACTCATTAACTAATTCGCGCATAAGCTGGGAAGCTACTTTTAATGGGCTGTGTTGCTCGCTATTAACCCAAAAATACAAAACGAAGTTAATAGTAGATGAGCCTAAGTTTTTTATTAAAACTTGCGCAGGTGGGTCGCTAAGTACCGCATTTTGTTGATTGGCAATAGCTAGGGCGAGGGTTTGTGCGCTGCGTATATCGTTATCATAGCCAATACCAATTTCTACTTTTCCGCGCATTTTTGGATTGGCAGTCAGGTTTTTAATAGTATTTTTATATACCGTCGCATTAGGTATTTGAATATGATTGCCATCGTAATCAACAAGTGTGGTTGCTCTTGCGGTTACTTTTTTAACAATACCTAAACGATTGTCTACTTCAATTACATCGTCGATTTTAAAAGGCCTTTGTATGCTCAGTAATAAACTAGCGATAAAGTTCTCAGCTATGTCTCTAAAGGCAAAACCTAATATAAGTCCTATTAGTCCCGTGCCACTCATAATGGCGACAGCAAACTCGGTAAGCCCTGCTAAGCGCAGGAATAAGTACACGCCAAATAAAATAATTAAAGTGCTTATACTGCGCCTTACAACTAGATGAACTAGTTTACTGTCAGTCATGTAGTCAATAGGCTTTATAAGCAATCGAGAAAGTGGCCCTGAAATTAAATAGCTTAATGCTAAAAGTATTATACCGAGTAATAGTGTGGGTAATATTTGCGCTGTTGCATGAAGTAATTGCACAGCTTGTTCATGAAAAAACTGCCACGTAAACACATCGCCTTGAAAACTTTGCGTGCTGGGAGGCGTATTGTTTAAAGCTATAATGTTTGATTGGCTACTAGGCATGGCTTATCGTCCGTGTTTGGTTTTTATAATCGTTAATATTAGGTAACAGCAAGTTTAGTACCAAATACTTTATTTAACTTGGCAAACATTTTGCTGTAGTAATGTAATACAAATATTGAGGTTTAGAATGAAAGAAGCTAAACGAGGACAGCAAGCTGAGCAGCCTGGTCATATCCCTTTTATAGGTTGGTGGGATATTGTTAAGCGCATTTTTAAGCAAATGAGTGAAGATAACTTATCTATAGTGGCAGCGGGTGTGGCATTTTATGCGTTACTTGCTATTTTTCCGGCCATTGCGGCGATGGTATCTGTGTATGCATACTTTTCATCCCCTGCAGATATTAGTGATCATTTAAGTAAAATAGTTACTTTGCTCCCACCAAGTACCAGTGAACTAATCTTATCTCAGGTTTCTAGCCTTGCAAAAACATCAAGTGCCAGCTTGAGCTTAAGTGCAATTGGTACGCTTATACTTACCATTTGGAGTAGTTCTAAGGGCAGCCAAGCACTTATTACTGCGTGTAATATTAGTTATCGTGAATATGATAAACGTTCATTTTTTAAAGCTCAATTAGTACGCTTTTTATTTTCGGTAGGGGCGATTGTTGTCGCAATTTTTGCGTTATTAATTATTGGTATTTTACCTATTGTGCTTAATTTAGTGGGGCTAAAAGAAAGTATAGATTTATTAATTAAACTCATCTCTTGGCCATTATTAGCTTTTACCTTTAATTTTGCATTGGTACTTTTATATCGTTATGCCCCACACCGTAAACCGGCCAAATGGCGTTGGATCACGATGGGTTCGTCTATTGCTACTGTACTTTGGATTTTGGCATCTATAGGTTTTTCTTTTTATGTGTCGCGTTTTTCTAGTTACAACGAAACTTACGGCTCACTAGGTGGTGTAGTGATCATGTTGATGTGGTTGTATATCAGCGCTTATATAATCACATTAGGTGCTGTTATTAATGCAGCTACTGAGCAGCAAACAGGTAAAGACAGTACTATAGGCCCAGCTAAAGAGCGTGGGCAGCGAGGCGCCTATGTGGCAGATCACCTCGATGTAAAAAACGAATAGCTATTAGCTAAAGTTAGTGAGAGCTATAAGCTGCTCTTTAAACTCTTGTGCTGCAGGACCAAGCCTGTCGTTGTCGTTGCACATTAAATATAAATTAAGGGTACGGGTTGTACCTTGGTCTAAATTAAGTGGGATGAGCGTTTTATCTTCAATTAAATGTGCTATTTGTGTTTTTGGCAGCCAAGCGTAACCCAAATTTTGACTAACCATATCAATAGAGTTGCGTAAATGGCTGACTGTCCAGCGCATATCAGCACCTAACCAGCCATCATTGTGACTGGTGTGGATTGCTGAGTCGCGAACTACTATTTGCCGGTGTAGCTTTAAATCGCGAAAGTTGAGTTGTTCAGTTTGTTGGTGTAATACATGGTCTTTATGCGCAACGGCTATAAACTCTATATCGCATAACGTACTGCAACTAATTCCATAGATAGGAATTGATGAAATGGCTAAATCAACCACTGAGTTATGTAGTAATTCGTTTGCACCGGTTAGCACGCTTTCTACTAAATCAATCTTTAAAAGCGGGTAAAGTTCACTCGTTTTAGCAAGTGCCTGGTATAAAATGGTGTGTGGAAAAACTTCATCAACAGCTATTTTTAATGTGCTTTCTACGCCTTCGCTTAGTGTGCTCGCTACCGATTCTATTTTAGTTGCTTCTTCAATTAAAAATTCAGCTCTGCGTAAAATTAGTTTACCGCTATCGGTTAAAAATGCTTTACGACCTTTTACTTCAAGCAACTTAATTTGCAAGGCGGCTTCAAGTTTTTGAACAGCATGGTGTACGGTTGACTGACTTTTATGTACAGCCGCACTTGCGCCTGCAAATCCGCCGTGATCCACAACCGCTTTAAACATTCGCCATTGCTCTAATGTTGCTTTTGCCATTTTTAAATCCTGTTACTACTTATATCTGATTGCTTAACTTGACCGCGCAGACGCATTATTTATTGCGTAACAGTAATTTTTTGTTTATTTATTTTAATAAAGCGACTTTTTTATCAGATAGAAGTGCCATAAAGCTGCTTTTATTTAAAGGTCTTGAAAATAAATAACCTTGTCCGTAATCACATCCGGCTTCAAGTAATAGCTGCATTTGTAATTTAGTTTCAATTCCTTCGGCGATTACTTTTAAGCCCAGTTGATGCGCCATAACAATTATTGCTTCACACAGTGCAAGTTCTTGACTGCCTACTTGGATATTATCAACAAAACGTTTATCTATTTTTAAATAATCGGTATCCATTTCTTGTAAGTAAGCGAGTGACGAATATCCTGTACCAAAATCATCAAGGGCAAGCTGCATACCTGATTTTACTATTTCTTTTAAGCGACGTTGCGTTAATGCTTCGGGGTTAATCATTAGGCCTTCAGTTATTTCTGCCACAATTGAGGATGCAGGTAATTTTGCAGCTTTTAGCATATCGTACCATTCATCTATACCACTCTCTGGCGTGGATAACTGCACTGGCGACACGTTTACACTTATTTGAAAAGTATCATCGGTTAGGGTTTTTATATCGTTAAGCGTTTGCAAGGTTTGAGCAAATACAAATTGGCCAATTGCATTTATTTGCCTGGTCTCTTCAGCAAGTGAAATAAATGCGAAAGGGCTAATTAGGCCTTTTTCGGGATGTTGCCAACGAATAAGTGCTTCAGCTTTATGAATATGTAAATCATTCAAAGCAACAATGGGCTGATAAAACAATTCAAATTGTTCAAGTTCAATGGCACTTCGTAAGTCTTTTAATAGCACCATGCGCGCGTGTGCATATTCGCGCATGTCAGCAGAGAAAAACTCAAAACAGTTACGACCATTACTTTTTGCTTTATACATAGCCTGATCGGCTGCTTTTAAAAGCTGTTCAGTATTTTCACCATCATTAGGGGCGCATGCTATGCCCATGCTGGCGCTAATAAATAACTCTTCGTTTTCAAGATGCAAAGCCGACGATAGGCTAAGCAAAATATTACTGGCAATTTGATTAATATGACGCGTACTTTTTATACGATTAAACACAATAACAAACTCATCACCACCAATACGTGCCACAAACTCAGCATTTTTTGCCGACTGAACTATGCGTTGCGATACGAGTTTTAATAAGTTATCGCCATAATGATGGCCTAATGTGTCATTAATATCTTTAAAGTGATCTATATCTAAAAGCATGACAACCAATTGATTGTCGGGAGTAACAATGCTTGAAAATCGTTGATTTAATCGCTCCTTTAACTCTAAACGATTTGGTAAGTCAGTTAGGTGATCATAGTGAGCTTGTCGCCAAATTGTTTCATCGGCTTGTTTTTTCTCAGTGAGGTCTGTAAATATCGCGATTCGACGAATAGGTGCGTTGTTTGTATCATAAACCGTATCGATTGTGAGCCACTCAGAGTAAAGCTGCCCGTTCTTTTTACGGTTAATAACCTCGCCTTGCCAGCGGCCTGTTTGCTGTAATTCAGACCACATTTTATTGTAAAAATTCTTATCATGTTTTCCTGATGAAAGAATTGAAGAGGAGCGCCCAATAACTTCTTCTTTACTATATAAAGTCGTTTTGCAAAACGCAGGGTTTACATCAAATATTATACCCGCTGGATCGGTGATTATCATGCCTTCACTACTGTTGTTATACACTAGCAAGGCAAGGTGGAGTGCTTCTTCATTTATTTTTCGTTGTGTTATATCCCTTAGCACAACAACGTATTCATTTTTACTTTGCATTGCACTAATACGTGCTTCAAAGCTACGTTTAGGATCTGATTTTTCGAGTGTAAATTCTAAATTACTCGAAACATCAAGCTTAGATAACTGCGATAACAAAAGCTGCACATTGTTGTGAGAAAGTATTGATGATAAATGAGGTGCTGCAGTGCTGTTTGGGTTTACTTGAGGCTTAAATTGCCCCGTTATGTTGAGAATATCGCCATGGATGTTAATTCTAACGTAACTGTCGGGTAGAGTATTAAGCAAGCTGGTAAGCTCATCGTGCTTGTTTTTTAAATTAGCCTCGGCTGTTAACCTGGTTTGCGCCATTGATTTAAAGCGCTGATAGAGAGTATTTAGCTCTGGGTTATTTGGCTGTATTTTTTGTGACGGCATTTCGCCCTTAGCCAACACGTTTGTTGCATTTGTTAGATTATTAATTGGGTCGATAATGCTGGTTTTAAGCAGCTTACGTGCAATTAAACATAGCACTAGCAGTGATAAAATAAACACACCAATCGCTATAAAAAAATTATTATTTATTTGCTTTAAAGCATGTGTAATAGGAAGTGCAATATGTATATTTAAGCTGTTATTACTCGGATCTTTATAAATAATAGAGTGATGAAGCATTCGATCTTCACCCTTAATAGATTTTATTTTTGTTGATGCCTCATTATCAATCGAAGAATCAGTTGCTAATAAAGTCTTTGCAATATTATCGCCAAGGGCTGCAGTTGTTGGTGGGTAACGCGCTAAAATTTTTCCATTAGAATCAGCGATTGCAGCAATAGAGCCAGGTGGCAGTTCAATATTATTAAAAGCATTATTCCACCAGTCAAGCGCAACAACGATAACTACAACGCCCTGAATTACATTTTTTTTATTAATGATAGGTAACGCAAAGCTAAGGGTGTTTTTTTGCAAGTTTCTATCGTGCTGAAAATAACCTACTGACAATTGGTTACTTTTTAAGGCATTTTGAAAATACGCACGATCTGCAATACTTATTGTTTTGGTTAATCCGCTTGTTGTACACATAACAATGCCATTTGGATCTATAATCCCGATATTGGCAATATGGGCATAAATAGCTCTAAATTGATTAAAATAATTAGGGCATGACGTAGCTAGATTTTCTTTCTTACTTTCCTCTTTAGCCAAATAACGCGCTAAACGGTCAATATCATCGACTAAGTGCTTTTGCTGTAAAATTAATTGCTTAGCAATGTTTTCTACTTTTTTTTCACTTTGCTCAATAGAGTGGTGGCGTTCAAGCAGCAGAGTAAAAATAATTACAGCGGTGCCCGGAATACTTAGCAATATAAGCAAACGATAAAGCTGATGTTTGAGAGAATAAGTAAAAATAACCATTCCTTAGTTTCGTATTTTGCAATAACAATTGTAGCCAAATTCACTCCAAATAACCATAGTAATTATAAGGTTGAAAATGTAACCAATGAATCAATGTCGTTCTATTTTATAGAACCTTAAGCTCGATTTAAAGACATAGTTATTTTGTTTAATGAATGATTTAATAGCCTCATAAACTTATTCTTTAGAGTGAATTAAAAAATGAAAATATCAAAAATACTTACAGCTTATGCAACTCAAGATGGCGATGGCGTGAGCATTAGCCGTATACCTGGGTTTGATGGTAAATATTTAGATCCGTTTTTGATGATTGATGAACTTAAGTCAGACGACAAAAAAGATTATATGGGAGGCTTTCCAGAGCATCCGCACCGAGGAATTGAAACGTTTACTTATATTCTAAAAGGTGGCTTTGAACATCGTGACCAAATGGGTAACAAAGAAGCAATTAAAGCAGGCGATGTGCAATGGATGAGCACAGGGCGCGGCGTCATGCACAGTGAAATGCCACTCGCTGATGCTATAGATGGTCTGCATGGCTTTCAAATTTGGATAAACATGCCAAGCGCAGAAAAAATGCGTGATTCACGTTATCAAGATACGACTAAAAACCCAGCTCCTAGTTTTACAAATACGCAAGGCGTGACGTTAAAAGCACTTGCGGGATCGTGGCAGTTCGAAAGTGAAACGCTTGCAAGCGAGCTGCAAAGTTTAGCTGCTAATGCGGCGCTCGCTGATATTACATTACCTGCTGGTAAAAGCACTTATTTAGAGCCTCTTAGCCAACAAAAAGTAATGCTTTATATTCATAGCGGCTCACTAATAATGAGCGACAATCAAGCAATACCAGCGGGTAAGTTACTTATTTTAGAACCAGGCAGTGATATTAATATTAGCTCTGAGCACGGCGCTGGTGTTTTGGTTTTAGCAGGCGATCCACTTAATCAACCTATTGCTCATATGGGGCCGTTTGTAATGACGACGCAAGCAGAAGTACAGCAAGCAGTGCGTGATTATCAAAACGGTGAGTTTGGCAAAATATAACGGTATTTTTAGGAGAGTTTTATGGGATTATTAGTTAACGGCCAATGGCAAGATAAATGGTACGACACAGATTCAAGTAACGGTAAGTTTGAACGCGAAACGGCGCAGTTACGTCACTGGGTAACTGTTGATGGTAGCGCTGGAATAACGGGCGAGGCCGGATTTAAAGCACAAGCGAACAGGTATCATTTATATGTGTCACTTGCGTGTCCTTGGGCGCATCGAACGCTTATATTTAGAGCGTTAAAAGGGTTGCAAGATTTAATTACGGTGTCGGTTGTTAGCCCTGATATGCTTGATAGTGGTTGGGCTTTTGATACGCAAAACCACAGTACTGGTGATGCTTTATTTAATAGTAACTACTTACATCAAGTGTATATAAAAAATAATCCTAAGTATTCCGGGCGAGTTACCGTACCCGTATTGTGGGATAAAAAGCTAAATAAAATTGTCAGTAATGAGTCTGCCGATATTATACGTATGTTCAATAGTGCATTTAATGAATTAACAGGTAATAACGATGATTACTACCCAGAGGCACTACGACCAAAAATTGATGAATTAAATGCGTTGATTTATCCAAATATAAATAATGGTGTTTATCGTACGGGATTCGCAACAACTCAAGATGCATACGAAGAGGCGTTTAACGATTTATTCAAAGCACTCGATAAAGTAGAAGGGATACTGAGCAAGCAGCGTTATTTAACAGGTAATAGGCTCACCGAGGCAGATTGGCGACTATTCACTACACTCATTCGGTTTGATAGTGTGTACGTTGGCCATTTTAAATGTAATTTACGCACAATTGAAAGCTATCCTGCATTAAGTGGATACCTTAGGGAGCTATATCAAGTTAAAGGAGTGGCTGAAACAGTTGATTTTTATCATATTAAGCGTCATTACTATTTTAGTCACACAATGATCAACCCAACACAAGTTGTGCCAAGTGGTCCAAGTATTGATTACTTATCTGATCACGGTAGAAATGTTTAGCGCTTAAGCTATTAAGTTCACTAGCCAGCCGTATTTTCTTACGAAGCTGGTTTCGCTTTTACTCGCTTGTACTGCTGCACCTGCGATAAAGGCACTTGAAAGCCCAACTTTGGTTACGGCAAAACGCTTTAGTCTATATTGGAACGCTGCATGATGTTGGCGTTTCAATTCACTGCGCGTATCCATTTGCTTACTTAGAGCATCAACGTTTTCATTAGGTGCTTTAATTAAGTAGTTAACTAACATACTAATTTCCTTGTAGGTTAAATAGCTGCTTTAAACTTTTAAGCGTTTTACTAAAGCCAATTTTATTGCTTAAGTAAACTGTATTTTTCCAAAGCCATATTAAACAAGCAACTTGTAGCAAAGTAGCTGTTGCAATACTTAGCCATACCGACCCAAAAACATCGTATACACCGTATCCAACAGCACCTAGAAATCCTGCCCACAACAAAACCAAACCACTGGCAAAGCATCCTAAAAATATAGTGATCAATGCAAGCGATCTAAGCGATAACCGCCATTCGGCTTTAGCAAGCTGGTGGGTGATCTTTCCTTGAGTTTGGTAATCATCCTTGAGCTGCTTAGAATACTCTAAAAGCATTGCAACATGATCTTGCCAATCGTCCTTTTGGCTATGTTGCTCAGTAGTTTGGTCTTGCGCATTACCATCCTTGGTTGCTGTTGTTTGTGGGTTATTCATCACTAATTACTTACGACGAAGTAGTGATGTGATTAGCATACCCGCAGCAAAAGCAATACCCGCAGTTGCTAATGGATTTTCAGAAGCAAAAGCACGAGTTTTTGCAGTACATTCGCTTAGTTTTTCACGTGCGATAAGTTGTTTTTCGCTCAATGCATCTGCTGAGCTAGAAGCTCCTTTACGCACACTGCTTTCAGCTGTTGCAGCTTTGCTAGAAAGTGCATCTACAGCATCGTGCGCCGCTGATGTTGCTTTCTCTGTAAGAGGAGACTCAGTATTTGTTAGTTTAACGTCAGGCTTAACATCTGAAGTTGTATTTGGTTTCGTATTCGTTGCAGTAGCCATAATCAATCCTTAATAAGTTAAAAATTTAAATAGTGATTTAGGTGATGCAATGATTAAACCAAACTTGTTATTTATTTTAACTGACTGAATTTTATAGGTTTTTCTTGTGGTTTTTAATTTTTGATAATTAGTATTTTAAAATAAACAGTAACTATTACTACACGGCTAGGTAAATTTTACAAAGAGGATAAAAACGCCTTAAAAATTGTAAATATTCATTGGTTATTCAGTAAGCAAAGCATGTAAACAGAAAGTTACAAAAGCAAAGCTGATATTTTTCTTTACCTCAATCCCACTTTTTCCCACGTAATTCAAACGCTTCGCTTGAGCCCTTATTTTTTCTAGCTTTGGGACTCACTAAAGCTGGTCAGCTTACTTGACAAAATGGCTTGTCAAGCCCTAAACTGGAGCACTGTGGTAAAAAGTGGTTTTTAGTGGATCTCATTGGATAAAATAAACAAGAAATTGAATAAAACAATTTCAAAGTAGGTTTTTTATGTTTCGTGGCGCGAGTTCACTGAGTTTGGATGATAAGGGGCGTTTTGCGGTACCGACAAAGTACCGAGAATCTCTGTTGTCTGAAGATCAGGGGACAGTTATTTGTACCGTCGCATTAAATGAACCGTGTTTATGGTTATATCCATTGGCTGAGTGGCTCGAAATAGAAAGCCGTTTAGCGAAAATATCTAATATGAATCCACGAGCTCGACGAATGCAACGTATGTTGCTAGGTAACGCTACAGAGTATCAACTTGATAAAAATGGTCGAATTTTGCTTGCGCCGTCATTACGTGCCCATGCATCTCTTGGCAAAAAAATCATGCTGGTTGGTTTGATGAATAAGTTTGAAATTTGGGACGAGGCGCGTTGGCACGAGCAAATGCAGCAAGATACTGAGCTTGAAAGGCTTGGTGATTTTGAACCTAACCAAGATTTAGATAATTTTACACTCTAACGGCACAAAAAAAGGCACACAATAGCTAATGACAGCGCAATTTGAACACGTATCCGTATTAATGGATGAGACCATCGATGCCCTTGCAATTAAGCCAGACGGTATATACATGGATGGTACATTTGGACGTGGTGGCCACTCTGGGCAAATTTTAGCACGCCTTGGTGATGAAGGTCGCCTGCAAGCAATTGACCAAGATCCACAAGCAATACAATCAGCTGAAAAATTTGCTGATGACCCACGTTTTGCAATTGCACACACTCGCTTTTCAAACTTATACGAAGTAGCACAGCAAAACGATCTAATTGGTAAAGTCGATGGCATTTTATTAGACATTGGTGTTTCGTCACCACAATTAGATGATGCTGAGCGTGGCTTTAGTTTTATGAAAGACGGCCCACTCGATATGCGTATGGACCCTACAACAGGTCGCAGTGCTGCACAGTGGTTAGCAGAGGCTGAGTTGGATGATATTACCCACGTAATTAAAAAATTGGGCGAAGAAAAGTTTGGTAAACGCATTGCACACAAAGTACTTGAAGTTCGTGAGCACACGCCAATCACAACTACCAAGCAGCTTGCTGACCTTGTTGATGAAGCTGTACCGGTAAAAGATAAGTTTAAACACCCAGCTACCCGTACTTTTCAGGCTATTCGTATTTACATTAATAGTGAGCTTGAAGAAATTCAAACTGCGCTTCAGTCTGCAGTTAAAGTGCTAAAGCCAGGCGGACGTTTAGTGGTGATTTCGTTTCATTCTTTAGAAGACCGTATTGTAAAACAGTTTATTAGAAAACAGAGTAAGGGAGAAGCATTACCCAGAGGTCTGCCTTTAACTGATGCACAAATAAATAAAAATCTGACGTTAAAAGCAGTGGGTAAAGCTATTAAGCCAAGTGCTGCAGAAGTAGAGCGTAATCCACGTTCTCGTAGTTCTGTACTTAGGATTGCACAGAGGTTGGGATGAGTAAAAAAGCGAGCTATCGGCAACCTAATTTATTCTTTGAAATATTAAAAGGCCTAGGAGCTAATAAGCTAACCTCGGCCTTGTTGGTTGTGATATTCGCTTCTAGTTTAGCTGTTGTGCAAACAACCCACTTAGCTCGTGGCCAACTTATACAGCAAGATCAATTATTACAAGAACGCGATGAGCTTGATTTAGAGTGGCGCTACTTACTTGTTGAAGAAGAATTTTATTCGCAACATGCACGCATTGAAGAAGTAGCTACATCACAATTGAAAATGAAAAGACCTACGAGTCAAGATGAGCAGGTAATAATAGTACAATGAGAAATAGAGGCAAAAAACCAGTCACTAATTTAATCACATGGCGCTTTATGCTGGTGTGTGCAGTTGTGTTTATGGTGTTTGTAACACTCGTATCTCGCGCTGCTTATTTACAAGTAATAGAACCTGATAAAGCACGTTCAGAAAGTGACAAACGTACCGTGCGCGTTGAAAAACTACATGTGCAACGCGGGATGATTTTTGACCGTAATGGTAAAGAGTTAGCGGTAAGTGTGCCTGTTGTAAGTGTATATGCTGATCCTAAAGCATTGCACAAGTCGCTTGTCTCTAAAGTAATTAAACAAGCACGTAAAAGCGGCGAAGATCATTTATCTTTAGCTGAAAATACCGCCGAGCTTGATAATCGTACTGCACTTTATTATAAAAACGATTTACGCTGGCGTGAGCTTGCAGATGTATTGCGCATTGATCCTAAGAAGATTAACTCTCGACTTTTAAACGATCCTTCGCGTCGCTTTGTTTATTTAAAGCGCCAAGTTACTCCTGCTGTAGCAAATTATATTGGCGATTTACGCCTACCAGGTATTCATTTACTAGATGAATCTAAACGCTATTACCCCGCCGGTGAGGTTACCGCGCATGTTATTGGTTTTACTAATATAGACGGTAAAGGCATTGAAGGCATTGAAAAGCTATACGAAAACGCTTTAACGGGCGAGGAAGGCCGCCGCACTATACGTAAAGACGCACAAGGGCGTGAAGTAGAAGTGCTTGACGAGCGTGAGCGCGTAGAGCCAGAAAGTATAGAACTAAGTATTGACCAACGAATTCAAGCTATTGCCTACAAAGCTGTAAAATCAGCTGTACTGACTTACAAAGCCACATCGGGCTCAGCTATGGTAGTTGATGTTAAAACCGGTGAAGTGCTGGCAATGGTAAATAGCCCTTCATTTAATCCAAATAACTTAAGCGATGCTGCACCTCATAAGCGTCGTAATCGCGCAATTACAGATTTGTTTGAACCAGGCTCAACTGTTAAGCCTCTAGCCATTTTAGCTGGGCTAGACTACGGCGCCATTCAGGCAGATGACACGATTGATACCTACCCAGGTTGGATGCGTTTAGGTGGTAGTTTAGTTAGAGATACTCGTAATCACGGCGAACTAACACTGCGCGAAATACTAAAGTACTCCTCAAATATGGGGGTTGCGAAGGTTACTCAGTTAGTGCCTAAAGATTACCTTGTTGGCTTATATCAAAAAGTAGGCTTTGGCAGTGACACCGGTACTGGAATGGTAGGTGAAAGCAGTGGTTTGTTTTATCCAAATCGTCGTTGGTCTGACTTTGAAATTGCCACTTTATCATTTGGTTATGCAATTTCGGTAAGTACTGCGCAAATGGCGCGCTTTTATACCATGTTAGGCGCTGGTGGAGTTAATCGACCACTGACTATTTTAAAGCAAGATAATATACCTGAAGGCGAACGTATTTTTAAACAAAAAGACGTAGAAGCCGTAGTCCACATGATGGAAAGTGTATTTGAAAAAGACGGTACTGCTCGCAACATAAAAGTTGATGGGTATCGTGCTGCTGGTAAAACAGGTACATCTAAAAAAGCCGTAGCAGGTGGTTATGGTGATGAATATGTAGGTTACTTTGCAGGTGTAGCACCGGCAAGTAATCCTCGTTTAGCCGTGGTAGTTATGATTAATGAACCAGGTGGTGATGTGTACTATGGAGGTGCCACCGCTGGCCCTGCATTTGCAGAAATCATCTCTAACGCATTAAGAATATTAAACGTAGCGCCTGACAAGGAAGAGGTTGCGTACGTACAAGGTAAAGATAACGATGCGTGATTTAAAGGATATTTTAAAATACATCGAAATAGATGCGCCCTCGCAACTGGTTAAGCATTTACGCCTTGATAGCCGTGAAGTAACGCCAGGTGATGTATTTGTTGCTATTAAAGGCCATACACTTGATGGCGGACAATTTATTGCTAAAGCAATTGAAAATGGCGCAATAGCTATCATTGCTGACAGATTATGTGAATTTGAAAGCAGTTTTGAGCCACTGTATTTAGTCTCAGAGCTTGATAAAAAGCTTCCAGAATTAGCTAGTCGCTTTTATAGCCAACCAAGTCAGACTCTTGATTTAATTGGTGTGACAGGTACAAATGGTAAATCGACTACCACAGCAATGATTGCCCACTTAGCACAATTTTGTAGTACTGAGTCGGCTATTATAGGTACTTTAGGTTATGGCCATCCTGATAACTTAATTCCACTGATAAACACAACGCCTTCAACGGTTGATTTACAGCATATTTTGAGCGATTTAAATTCGCAGCATAAAAAGCTGGTAGCCATGGAAGTATCATCTCATGGGCTAGTGCAACAACGCGTTGCTAAATGTCAGTTTAAAGCGGCTGTGTTTACTAACCTTTCGCGCGATCACTTAGATTACCATGGTGATATGGCAAGTTACGGTGATGCGAAATTAATGCTTTTCCGTGATTTTGAACCGCAAGTTGTAGTGCTCAATCAAGATGACTTTCAAGCTGAGCAATGGCTTGAAAAGTATGATTTTAATAACCTAATTTGTTATGGCCGCAAAAACTTAGCTCCTAAGAATGCCCGATACGTTTATTTTTCTGATGTTGAATATTCAAGTGAAGGTATTTCGGCGCAGTTGTCGACAAGTTGGGGTGATATTTCAATTAAATCGCCTCTGTTTGGCGAATTCAACTTATATAACTTAACGGCAGCGCTCGCTACATTACTAGGGCTAGGTTATCCGCTTGAGCAACTAGTTGCTGGTTGTGCGCAGTTACAGCCAGTCGCTGGTCGAATGCAAGCTTTTAGTCAAGCTGGCATGCCAACGTGTGTTGTTGATTACGCCCATACACCCGATGCACTTGCACTTGCATTACAAGCATTGCAGTTGCATGTGCCAGGTGGTGTAAGTTGTGTATTTGGTTGCGGTGGCGACAGAGACAAAGGTAAGCGCGCATTAATGGCGCAAGCTGCAGAGCAAAACGCTAATAAAGTGATTATTACCAGCGATAACCCTCGATCTGAAAATCCTGATGACATTATTGCAGATGTAGCAGGCGGTCTAACCCATCCTCAAAATGCACATTTAGAGGCTGATAGAGCAACTGCAATTCGTTTTGCTATAGAAAATGCTACAGCTGATGATGTTATTTTGATTGCAGGTAAAGGCCACGAAGATTATCAAATTATAGGCGATAAGCGCATCGACTTTTGCGATCGCCGCTATGTACAAGAACAACTAAAAAAAGCAGTAAGAGGGATAACACAATGATCCCAATGGATTTTGATTGGTTAGCTAATGTGCTAACAACTGATTATCAAGGTGATAATCAACACGTGCTAAATATAAATACTGATACTCGCACAGTGTGCGATGGCGAAGTGTTTTTAGCACTTAAAGGGCCAAATTTTGATGGCCATAAATTTATAGCTGAGGCTAAACAAAAAGGCGCTATAGGCGTTATTGTTCAGCACAAAGTTGATGTAGATATTCCACAATTTATAGTAAGCGATACACGTATTGCACTAGGTACAATTGGCACCGCTGTTATGGCCCAAGTGGCGCCTAAAACAATTGCAATTACAGGGAGTGTAGGCAAAACCACCGTAAAAGAAATGTGTGCGGCAATTTTGTCGGTTCACGGTGATGTATTAGCTACTAAAGGTAATTTTAACAACGATATTGGCGTCCCTCTTACGTTATTGCGCTTAGAGCCTCAACATCGTTTTGCTGTTATTGAGCTAGGTGCAAATCACTTAGGTGAAATTGCTTACACAACGGCAATGACAAAACCAGATGTGGCCGTTGTATGTAATGTTGCAGCAGCTCACTTAGAAGGTTTTGGTAGCTTAATGGGCGTTGCAAAAGCTAAAGGTGAGATTTTTGATGGCCTAAAAGATGACGGCGTTGCCATTGTTAATTGCGATAGTGAATTTAGCCAGTATTGGTTAGATAAACTTGAAGGGCGTAATGTTAAACGCTTTTCTACAACCGAAAAACTAGACATTTGGGCAGAGAACATCACGCTTGATGCCAATGCACGTGCAAGCTTTACGCTTTGCACTAAAAACAAGCAAGTGCCTGTTACTTTGGCACTACCTGGTAAGCATAATATTAGTAATGCACTTATCGCTGCGGCGCTGACCAGTGAATTTGATGTAACCCTTGAAGAAATAGCCAATGCACTTGCCACAATGGGTGATGTAAAAGGGCGCGTTAATTTAATTGAAGTGTCTGATTTACTTACCGTGGTTGATGACACCTATAATGCCAATGTTAAGTCGGTAAAGGCTGCGATTGACTTGTTAAGTGATATGCAAGGTCACCGCATTTTAGCACTCGGAGATATGGGTGAGCTTGGTGAAGATGCACGTAAGTACCATAAAGAAGTTGGCGAGTATGCACTTGAACAAGGGATTGATGAGTTATTTACATTAGGCGTGTTAAGTAAATACGCAAGTGATGTGTTTGAACTTCCTAATCGCCACTTTTCGAGCCGCGAACAGATGCAGCAAAAAATTCAAGAAAGTATTAATAAAGTGAATAAAAAAACAACAATAGTAGTGAAAGGATCGCGCAGTTCTCGCATGGAATTATTAGTAACCGATTTAGTTAATGGCCAGCAACAAGCCATCAATGGAGTATCACAATGTTAGTTTGGCTGGCAGAGTATTTAACACAGTATTTTAGTGGTTTTCATGTTTTTTCGTATTTAACGCTACGTGCCATTTTAGGTATTTTAACTGCGTTAATTATGTCTCTTTATTTAGGGCCTAAGTTAATTCGTGGTTTGCAACGTATGCAAATAGGTCAAACAGTTCGCGACGATGGTCCGCAATCGCATTTGTCTAAGTCGGGTACACCGACAATGGGTGGCTTACTTATTTTAGCGGCTATTTTTACCAGCACGCTACTTTGGGCCGATTTATCAAATAAATATGTGTGGGCAACACTGTTTGTAATTGGCTCATTAGGTATTGTTGGTTTTGTTGATGATTACCGTAAAGTTATTCGTAAAGACCCAAAAGGTTTAATTGCTAAGTGGAAGTACTTTTGGCAATCGGTCATTGCATTAGTTGTAGCTACTGCTTTGTACTTTACCAGTGCACAAGCATCTGAGACATCTCTTGTTGTTCCATTTTTTAAAGACGTATTACCACAATTAGGTTTGTTTTATATTGTGCTTACGTATTTTGCCATAGTAGGTACATCAAACGCGGTAAACCTGACAGATGGTTTAGATGGCTTGGCGATTGTGCCAATTATTTTGGTGGCTGCAGCATTGGCAATTATTGCTTACTTAACAGGTAATATTAACTTTTCGGCTTACTTACATATTCCACATTTACCGCTAGCGAGTGAGCTTGTGGTTGTGTGTACTGCCATTGTGGGCGCAGGCCTTGGCTTTTTATGGTTTAACACTTACCCAGCACAAGTATTTATGGGCGATGTTGGCTCATTAGCACTTGGTGGCGCATTAGGTATTATTGCTGTTTTAGTACGCCAAGAATTACTGCTTATTATTATGGGCGGTGTATTTGTAATGGAAGCACTATCGGTAATATTACAAGTGGGGTCGTATAAATTGCGCGGACAACGCATTTTTAGAATGGCGCCGATTCATCATCATTATGAATTAAAAGGTTGGCCAGAGCCTCGCGTTATTGTGCGCTTTTGGATTATTTCTGTTGTGCTAGTGCTTGCTGGCTTAGCTACTTTAAAGATTCGATAAATGCAGTATTTAAACGAGATAAAAAACAAACAAATAACAGTGCTCGGACTCGGTGTAACCGGTCTGGGCATTGTGCGTTTTCTATTATCTCATGGCCTCGCCCCCAAGGTCGTTGATAGCCGAGCAACCCCGCCGGGGATTGATTGGTTAAAAGAGCACGCGCCAAATCTAGATACCCACTTTGGGAATTTGGATGACGCAGAGCTTTGTTCAAGCAATATGATTATTATAAGCCCTGGGCTTAGCTTAAAAATACCAGCTGTTGCAAATGCAATTAACGCAGGTGTTGAAGTGATTGGCGACGTTGAGTTATTTGCTCGTATTAATACAAAACCAGTTGTTGCTGTTACGGGCTCTAACGGTAAATCAACCGTGGTTACGCTCGCTTATGAAGTATTAAAAGAAGCCGGCTATAAAGTTGCTTTGGGTGGGAATATTGGCACAGCGGTGCTTGATTTACTCAACGATGATTTTGATGTGTATGTACTTGAGTTATCTAGTTTTCAGCTAGATACCACAACGAGTTTAAAACCCGTGAGTGCAACGGTATTAAATGTGTCAGAAGATCACCTTGACCGATACGACAGTTACCAAGCTTATATAGACTCAAAGCTAAGTATTTATGACGGTGCAGAGCTTATTGTTGTCAATGCCGACGATATTCAAACACATCCAGTTGAGCGCGGTACAACCCCCCTAATCAGCTTTGGTGCTCAACAAGGTGATTACCATTTAGCGCAGCATAATGGCGAAACTCATTTTATGCTTAAAGGCGATGCCTTTTTACCTGTTGATACGCTTGCGGTAGTGGGTAAGCACAATTATTTAAATACGCTTGCAGTAATGGCGCTTTTAAGTCCGTTTGAAGTAAGTAAAGCGCAATATAAGAACGCGTTAGGTCAATTTAATGGATTGGCTCATCGCTGCCAATTTGTAGCTGAGCTTAACGGTGTAAAGTATTTTAACGATTCAAAGGCAACGAATGTTGGAGCGACCATTGCTGCAATAGATAGTTTGGCTAGTGATGGTGAAAACCTGATTGTTATTGCAGGTGGCGATGCTAAAGGCGCTGATTTAAACGCACTTAAACCCTACATAGAACAGCATGTAAAAGCATTAATTTGTTTTGGTAAAGATGCAAGTGACTTAGCTGCGATTACCAATAAGAGCTATTTAACTAACAACATGGAAGAAGCCGTTGCTTTGGCCAACGTACTTAGTAGTACAGGCAATATTGTTTTGTTAGCACCTGCATGTGCCAGCATTGATATGTATAACAACTATATGCAACGTGGTGATGACTTTATTCAACGTGTTATGGCAGGGCAACTATGATTGCTTTTGCCGATATAAGAGATGCATTAACACCAAAACCTTCAGGTCAGTTGTATGATGTACCGCTGTTGTACTGCGTAATTATGTTAATTGGTGTTGGTTTTATCATGGTAACCAGCGCTTCAATGCCGACCGCTGAGCGGTTATTTGATGACCCATACCATATTACTATTCGCCACAGCATGTTTTTGGCAATGTCTTTTGTGCTTTTTTGGATAAGTGTTTGTGTGCCAATGGATTGGTGGAAACGATCCAACCCTTATTTATTAATACTAGGCATGGTGCTGTTAATAGCGGTATTGATTGTTGGGCGTGAAGTGAATGGTGCTAAACGATGGATACCTATTGGTCCTGTTGGTTTTCAGGTGGCTGAGGCCGCTAAATTATACTTTTTTAGTTATATTGCGGGTTATTTGGTAAGAAAACGCGAAGAAGTACAAGAAAATATTAAAGGCTTTGCAAAGCCAATAGCTGTATTTGCAGTGTATGCGCTGCTTATTTTACTGCAACCAGATTTAGGCACAGTGGTTGTTATGTTTGTAACAACGGTTGGTTTACTGTTTTTAGCTGGCGCTAAATTATGGCAGTTTTTTGTACTTATTCTAACTGGCGTCGGTTTGGTTGTATTACTGATTATTGTTGAACCATATCGAATGGCGCGTGTTGTTGGCTTTTTAGACCCTTGGGATGATCCTTTTGGTAAAGGTTATCAGTTGGTTCAATCGCTAATGGCTTATAGCCAAGGTGGTTGGTTTGGCCAAGGCTTAGGTAACAGTGTACAAAAACTGCAATATTTACCTGAAGCGCATAACGATTTTATTTTTGCTGTAATAGGTGAAGAACTTGGTTTAATAGGCGTTGTAAGTATTTTAATGGTATTAGCTACTTTAGTATTTAGAGCGTTATTAATAGGCCAACAAGCGCTTAAGTGTGGCAAAGAATACGAAGGCTATTTTTCGTTTGCCATTGGTATTTGGTTTGCATTTCAAACCATGGTGAATGTAGGTGCGAGCGCGGGTATTTTGCCAACTAAGGGTTTAACCCTGCCATTTATTTCTTATGGTGGTTCAAGCTTGTTAATTATGACCATTGCCACGGGCATCTTATTGCGCGTAGATTTTGAAACCAAAATGGCAACCAAGCAAGCCACCTCAGGTGGAGGTAAGCGATGAGTAAAAAATTAGTAGTAGTGGCTGGTGGAACTGGCGGACACATTTTTCCTGGTATTGCAGTGGCTGATTATTTAAAACAGCAGGGCTGGCAAGTTAGCTGGATTGGCACACCAGATCGAATGGAAGCAAGCGTTGTACCTAAGCATAATATAGATATTGATTTTATTAATGTAAAAGGTGTTCGTGGTAACGGATTAAAACGTCTTATTAAAGCCCCATTCATGGTAGTTAATGCAGTATTGCAAGCGCGTAAGGTATTGAAAGAACAGCGCCCTGATGTAGTACTTGCAATGGGCGGTTATGTTACGGGACCCACGGGAATTGCCGCAAAGAGTTTAGGTATTCCGTTAGTTATTCACGAGCAAAACGCTGTAGCGGGTATGAGCAATAAACTGCTAGCTAAGGTGGCTACACGTGTATTAGCAGCATTTCCAAGTGCTTTTGCACAGGGTCAAGCCGAGCTAGTAGGTAACCCAGTTCGCCAAAGCGTTATGAATATAGCCAAACGCGATGTATCAAGCCCTATTAATATTTTAGTGGTAGGGGGCTCGCTCGGTGCACAAGTGCTTAATCAAACATTACCAGAAGCATTTAAAGTACTAAATAATACAGCTCCTATAAGCGTATGGCATCAAACAGGTAAGGGTCATTTATCTACTGTAGAAACAGCTTATAAAATGCATGGCTTTGCGGATGGTAATACAAAAATAGCTGAATTTATTGATGATATGGACGCGGCGTATAGCTGGGCTGATATTGTTGTTTGTCGCGCAGGTGCATTAACTGTTAGCGAAATTGCAGCGGCAGGTAAAATGGCTGTTTTTGTTCCTTTTCCACATGCAGTGGACGACCATCAAACAGCAAACGCACAATATTTAGTGATGGCTAATGGCGCATTATTAATGCCACAAGGGCAGTTTAATAAACAATCAATTGTTGAACTATTAAGCCCATATTTAGCCCAACCTTCATTAATTACTGAAATGGCTACAAATGCAAAAAAACAAGCCATTTTAGATGCCACAGCAAGCGTAGCAACGCACTGTGAGCAAGTAACAAATAAGAGAAAATAAGTGAAAGAAACGTCAGTACAAGAAAAACACACGCGCCCAGCAATGCGCCGAATAGAAACCATTCACTTTATTGGTATTGGTGGAGCCGGTATGGGCGGTATTGCTGAAGTACTCGCTTTTGAAGGCTACCGTATTACAGGTTCTGACATTGCTCATAGCGCTATGACAGATCGCTTAATTAAAGCCGGTGCTGAGGTATTTATTGGCCATCATGAAAATAACGTGAAAGATGCCAATGTAGTGGTTGTTTCAAGCGCGATTGATGAAACAAACCCTGAAATTATTGCAGCCAAAGCCGCAAGAATCCCTGTTGTGCGCCGCGCAGAAATGCTCGCAGAGCTAATGCGTTTTCGCCACGGTATAGCGATTGCGGGTACGCATGGTAAAACAACGACAACAAGCCTAATTGCAAGTATTTATGGACAAGCAGGGCTCGATCCAACTTTTATTATTGGTGGCTTGTTAAATAGCGCAGGTAGTAACGCAAAAGTAGGTAAAAGTGATTTTTTAATAGCAGAAGCTGATGAAAGCGATGCGTCGTTTTTACACTTACAGCCAATGGTCTCGGTGATCACAAATATTGAAGAAGATCACATGGATACTTACGGCGGCAGTTTTGAAAAAATGAAAGACACGTATGTCGATTTTATTCATAACTTGCCGTTTTATGGTTTAGCTGTTGTATGTATTGATTCTGAAGTTGCTGCAGAGCTTATCCCTCGCTTTGGTCGCCCAGTTATCACGTATGGCGAATCGAAGGATGCTGATTATCGCATGAGCGACTTTAGCCAATCAGCTAATACGTGCACATTTACAGTAACTAACAAGCAAGGTGAGTGTTTAACTGCCACGTTAAATATGCCAGGTAGACACAATGCACTTAATGCAACCGCTGCGATTGCTGTTGCAAAAGATCAAAACATTGCGAATCATGCAATTTTAGAAGCGCTGCATAAGTTTGAAGGCATTGGTCGTCGTTTTCAGCATTATGGTGAATTTGAAAACGAGCGGGGCAATGTGATGTTAGTTGATGATTACGGGCATCACCCTTCAGAAGTTGCAGCAACAATTGCAGCAGTACGTGAAGGTTGGCCTGATAAGCGTTTAGTAATGGTTTATCAACCTCATAGGTTTTCTCGTACACGCGACTTATACGAAGATTTTGTAAAAGTACTTGCTGATGTAGATCAGTTGCTATTACTTGATGTGTATAGCGCTGGTGAAGATCCTATTGTAGGGGCCGACAGCAAAAGCTTATGTCGTAGCCTTCGCCAACGTGGCAAAGAGCCGCTGCACGTAGCAACAAATGCTGAGCTTGCAGGTGTTTTGGCCGCAAATTTACAAAACAATGATTTAGTATTAACCCAAGGCGCTGGTAATATAGGTCAGTTAGTTAAAACATTAGCTGCAACGGGTATGTCGATAGAAAAACTTAAGCAAGGTGAAGTATGACTCAGGTAAACACACAATTTGGTAAAGTAGCGGTACTGCTAGGTGGTAACTCAGCAGAGCGTGAAGTGTCTTTACGATCGGGTCAGGCTGTTTTAAATGCGCTGCAAAATTGTGGTATTGATGCAATTGCATTTGACCCACAAAGTCGTTCTTTGTGGGAGTTAAAAGAATTAAATGTAGATCGCGTTTTTATCGCTTTGCATGGCCGTGGTGGCGAAGACGGCACAGTGCAGGGTGCACTTGAATTTATGAACTTGCCTTACACGGGCAGTAATGTACTCGGTTCAGCACTTGCTATGGATAAAGTACGTTGTAAGCACTTATTTAAATCAGCGGGTT
The DNA here is from genome assembly GCF_011378755.1 of Pseudoalteromonas sp. Z1A2. Lineage (NCBI taxonomy): Bacteria > Pseudomonadati > Pseudomonadota > Gammaproteobacteria > Alteromonadales > Pseudoalteromonadaceae > Pseudoalteromonas > Pseudoalteromonas sp. Z1A2. Next base: position 85,295 of record NZ_WTKX01000011.1, read on the forward strand.
TAAGTACTGCACCTTATACCGTAGTTGATGCTAAAAAAGGTTTTGATGCTAAAGCCATTATGGATGAATTTAAAAAGGTAATGGTTAAGCCATCGCATGAAGGTTCAAGCATAGGTATGGCGCAAGCAAGTACAACACAAGAGCTTGAAGATGCACTAGCTAATGCATTTAAGTTTGATAACCAAGTACTTGTAGAGCAGTGGATCACTGGTCGTGAGTTTACAATTACGGTGCTTGGCGACGATGTACAGCCAGTCATTGAGATGACGACACCTAATGGCTTTTACGATTACCAAGCTAAGTATCAATCAAATACAACCCAGTATCATTGCCCTGCAGATTTATCAGAGCAAGATACTAAGTACTTACAAGCCATATCGCTAGATGCGTTTGATTTAGTGGGTGCAAGTGGTTGGGGTCGTGTTGATGCTATGCAAGACGAGCAAGGGAATTTTTACCTGCTTGAAGTAAATACAGTACCAGGCATGACTGAAAAGTCACTAGTACCGATGGCTGCAAAAGCGAACGGGGCAACTTTTGAACAATTAGTTGTTCGCATTTTAGAGCAAACGCTTTAATATGCATCCCCTTTTAGAAAAAGCTCAACAACTAAAACAGCAACTTAACTTTAATTGGTCGCTGATTTTTGGAGTGAGTTTTTTTCTGGTTGTGGTTATAGGCTTAGTACAAATAACCACCGGTGTATCTGATTGGTTAGTTGAAAATAAAGATGCTCAAATTAAGCACCTTACAGTGCAAGGGCATCCCAAATACACAGATGAAACGGCAATTATAAAAGCAATTAAAAAAGCCGATTTAAGTAGTTTTTTTGAACTTGATGTTAAGCACGTGCAGCAGCTAGTTCAAGACTTGCCTTGGGTTGCTACCGCTTCGGTACGTAAACAATGGCCTGATACTATACAGGTGTATGTAGTTGAACATGAAGTAGTTGCCCACTGGAATAGCGACTTGTTGCTCAACCAAAGTGGCCAAGCATTTCAAGCCAGCAGCGATAAGTTAGATGATAACTTACCGCAGTTATATGGCCCAGAAGGTAGCGAAGAAGAGGCGTGGGTTGCTTTTAAGCAATTTGATGAAATGCTCAGAGTTAATGGTTTAACATTAACAAGTTTGGCATTATCGGAGCGTTTTTCGTGGCAACTTTGGCTAGATAACGGGATTCGCTTAAATTTAGGGCGTAAAGATAAAGCCAAGCGTGTACAACGTTTTATAGACGTTTATCCACGAATGGAACAACGTGCAGATGCACAAGTAGATACAATCGATTTACGGTATGATACCGGCCTTGCAGTAAGCTTTAAGCCAATGCAAGAAGAACAATTACAAAATAAGAGTAAGGCATGACTAAGTCAGCAGAAAGAAACCTAGTAATAGGATTAGACGTTGGCACCTCGAAAGTGGTTGCCACGGTAGGTGAAATCACCGCAGATAACAAGCTCAGCATTGTTGGTGTGGGCAGCCAAGTATCTCATGGTATGGATAAAGGCGGCGTTAACGATTTAAACTTAGTGTCTGAGTCTATTCGACGAGCAATAGACGAGGCTGAGTTAATGGCTGATTGTCGTATAAGCTCTGTGTATTTGGGTATTTCTGGCAAACATATACAGTGTCAAAACGAAAGTGGTGTGGTGGCAATCAATAACACAGAAGTCACTGACGAAGATATTGAAAACGTAATACATATTGCGCGTTCTGTGCCTATTTCAGCAGAGCGTAAAATGCTGCATGCATTGCCGCAAGAATACAGCATCGATATGCAAGAGGGCATTAAAAACCCACTAGGCATGAGCGGCGTTCGTATGGAAGCGCGTGCACATATCATTACGTGCTCAAACGATATGGCAAAAAATATCGAAAAATGTGTAGAACGCTGTGGTCTTGAAGTCGATCAACTTATCTTTACTGCACTTGCGTCTTGCTATTCTGTACTAACAGATGACGAAAAAGAGCTAGGTGTTGCAGTACTTGATATTGGTGGCGGTACTATGGATATCACCATTTATATTAATGGCGCACTTCGTCACTCTGCGGTTATTCCAGTGGCAGGTAACCAAGTTACTGGTGATATTGCAAAAATATTTCGCACACCTATATCACATGCCGAGTCACTCAAAGTACAATACGCATGTGCTAGTAGCCAAATGGCAAGTAGCGAAGACACAATTGAAGTACCAAGTGTAGGCGGACGACCAGCAAGGCTAATGTCGCGCCATACATTATCTGAGGTGGTAGAGCCTCGTTTTAGAGAATTATTTGAGCTTGCGATGGAAGAAATTCGTCGTTCAGGCTTAGAAGACCAAATTGCGGCAGGTCTCGTTATTACAGGCGGAACCGCTAAAATGACTGGCGCGATGGAAGTGGCAGAAGACATCTTCCAAATGCCAGTAAGAATAGGCAAGCCAATCGGGATGGTTGGTTTGACAGACTATGTAGATGATCCTTCGTACGCAACCGCTGTTGGTTTGTTACAATACGGGCGTACCATGCAATCGATGAATGCACAAAAGTCGAAAGCAGAGGATAACAATAATTGGTGGAACCGCATTACTAAATGGTTCCAAGGCGAGTTTTAAGACTCAAGTCGGAGAGTAAACATGTTTGATATAATGGAACAACACAGCGAAGAAGCTGTAATAAAAGTAATCGGCGTGGGCGGTGGTGGCGGTAACGCTGTTGAGCACATGGTTAAACAACAAATAGAAGGCGTGCGTTTTATAGCCGCTAATACGGATGCGCAAGCATTACGTAACTCTGCTGCCGATATTACAGTTCAACTAGGCACGCAAATAACCTCTGGGTTGGGTGCGGGCGCAAACCCTGAAGTAGGCCGTAAGTCGGCTGAAGAAGATGCAGATACAATTCGTGCTAGCCTTGAAGGCGCCGATATGGTATTTATTGCAGCCGGTATGGGCGGTGGAACAGGTACTGGTGCAGCACCGGTAGTTGCTAAAATTGCTAAAGAACTCGGTATTTTAACTGTTGCAGTTGTAACACGTCCTTTTGATTTTGAAGGTAAAAAACGTGCAGCAGCCGCTGAACAAGGCATTAATGAATTGTCAGAAATTGTAGATTCACTTATTACAATTCCTAACAATAAATTGCTTAAAGTTTTAGGGAAAGGGACTACACTTCTAGATGCCTTCGCTAAAGCTAATGACGTATTATTTGGTGCGGTACAAGGTATAGCAGAGCTAATTACACGTTCTGGTTTAATTAACGTGGATTTCGCCGATGTTAGAACAGTAATGTCTGCAATGGGTACTGCAATGATGGGAACGGCGTCTGCGTCAGGTCCTGATCGTGCACAAGAAGCTGCAGAAGCCGCTATCTCAAGCCCACTACTAGAAGACGTTGATTTAACAGGTGCTAAAGGTATCTTAGTTAATATTACCGCTGGTATGGACATTGCGATTGAAGAATTTGAAATTGTTGGTAATCACGTTAAAGCACTTGCGTCAGAAAACGCAACGGTTGTTGTTGGTGCGGTAATCGACCCAGAAATGACTGATGAGCTACGTGTAACGGTTGTTGCAACTGGTTTAGGCGGCGATCGTCGTCCACAGTTTGGTATTGTTGATAACGGCTTTAAAAAAGCATCAGGTTCTGATGTTGCAAGCACATCAAACCAAACGAGCAGTATGTACGTACCAAGCTTTGCAAGCCAAGATACAAACACTGAAGAAAATACGACTAAAGAGCAAGCGCAAAGTAAAGAAAAAGCGCCTTCAACGAGTTCAAGCAGTTCAAGTTCTTCAGCGCAAAATAGTAAAAAAGCAGATAAATCAGAAGGTGGTGATTATTTTGATATTCCCGCTTTTTTACGTAAGCAGGCAGATTAACATTTAATAATACTTTTGTTTGAAATATATACAAATGTTGAAAGGCAAAAGGATTTATGTTAAAATCCGCCGTCTAACTGTAACTGATTTAAAAGTGAGCATACCTATGATTAAACAGCGTACGATTGCACAAGTAGTCAAAGCCATAGGAATTGGACTTCATAAAGGTGAGAAGGTCACAATAACTCTCCGACCTGCGAGCGCAAATACTGGGATTGTATTTCGTCGTGTCGACCTTGATCCGGTTGTTGATTTTGAAACAACACCTGAAGCCGTTGGTGATACGCAGTTGTGTACCTGTTTAATTAACAAAGATGGTGTTCGCTTATCAACTACTGAGCATCTTATTGCAGCTGTTGCTGCAATGGGCATTGATAATCTAATTGTAGAATTGGACAGCTCAGAAGTGCCGATTATGGATGGTAGTGCATTACCATTCATATATCTGTTACAAAAAGGCGGAATTGAAGAACAAAACGTTGCTAAACGCTTTATCCGTATTAAAGAAAAAGTACGCATTGAAGAAGATGGCAAGTGGGCTGAAGTTGAACCATATGATGGTTTTCATATCGACTTTGAGATTGCATTTAACCACCCAGCTATCAATGAAAGTCGCCAACGTATTGGGTTGGATATAACAACGCAAAGCTTTATTGAAGAAATTAGCCGTGCGCGTACTTTTGGATTTATGAAAGATATTGAATACATGCATGCAAACAACCTAGCGCTAGGTGGTAGCATGGATAGTGCTGTGGTACTTGATGAATTCAAAGTTTTAAATCCTAATGGCTTACGTTATAGCGATGAGTTTGTTAAGCACAAGATATTAGACTGTGTTGGTGACATGTTTATGACAGGTCATAATCTTTTAGGTAAAGTAACTGCATTTAAATCGGGTCATGATTTAAATAATAAATTACTTCGTAAAATTATGGCTACAGAGTCAGCATGGGAGTGGGCAACATTTGAAACGCCTGTGACGATGCCTGCACCCGGTCTTGAGTTAGCTCCAGCCTAAAAGCAGCAAATGAACAGCTCGCAAACAGTTATAAAAAATGACGCTAATTAGCGTCATTTTTTTTTGCGTAAAATTTACTCTATTATAACTCTAAAAGATCTTGTAACTGATTTAAATGAGTTACTGTATAAGTTGGCTTTATTCCTTCGGCTAATTGCTCACCAGGGTGTTGTAACCAGCAAGTATCAATACCTGCATTGTTGCCGCCAAGTATGTCGCTTGCAGCAGTATCACCCACCATAAGTATCTCGCTTTTATCAGGGTTACCCATTAGCTCAAATGTGTGCTCAAAAATCGCTTTATTTGGTTTTGCTATACCCACAAGTTCAGATATTACTAACCATTCAAACATATCTTTTAAGCCAGTATGCTCAAGGCGTACGGTTTGTAAGCGGGCAAATCCGTTAGTAATAATACCCAATAGAGCATTTGGCTTAAGTTTATTTAAAAGCTCAATAGCACCAGGTAATGGCTCGCAAATTTGCGCCATAGCATCTAAAAAAGCATCGTTTAGCTCTTTTGCGGGCACATTAAGCTTTGAAGCCCACTCATTAAAGCGTGTTACTTGTAAGTAATCTGCGCTAATAGTGCCATTTTGATAATCAACCCACAGCTGCTTATTGGTTTTTTGATAATGAATATAATCGTCTTGGCTAAAATCTACGTTGTAAGCTTTAAACATGCGAGTCATGCCCGCTAAAATATCAAACCTAAATAAGGTTTCGTCTGCATCAAACAATACATAGTTGTATTTCATTAAACTTCCTAAATTAATTTGTTTGGCTGTAGAGATCTACGTGTAGAAAGGGCGCCATAGCTAAAGTGAGTGCTTGTGTATAGGTGCTTTCGCGCGTGGCGTGATTGTTTGTAAGTAACCCAATAGCGCCCCCTTTTTGTTTAACGTTGGTGGTATTAAATGCTTTGTCCATTACATCGCCAAGCTCTTCGCCATTAAGTAAGGCGTTATAAAGCACTTGAGGCAAGGGGAGGTTGCTGCTGCGCCCTACAACCTGATTTAAGGCATTATCAATAACTACGTAAGCAAAGGTTGCTGCACCATAGCTAAATTGCTCTGCACCGCCTTCCATTGCCACGTAGTAGTGAGCTTGGTAATGCTCTTTGCAATAATTAACACGGTTTTGTGCGCCAACACGTGTTTCTTCTTCGCCAATAGGTTGATCTGGCACATTGGATGGAGCATCAACACCTTGGCAATCAATTTCATGTTTAGGGAAATACATTGCAAAAATATGTTTAGCCGCGTTAATTTTGACAGGGTTTTTAGAACCCACAATAATTTTTAATGAGTACAACACAATGTCCCTTATTGTTACTAAAATCAGCAGTGTACGTGAGAGAGCTCAATCTTAGAAGAGGAGTTAAATAGGTATATCCAAAGGTGCTAAGTTTTCCAGTGCACGCTTTTTCAAAATAATATCTTTAATAAGTGGAGTAAGAACCAGCTCCATAGCTAAGCCCATTTTGCCCCCTGGTACTACAAGCGTATTAATACGAGACATAAAACTGCCTTCGATCATCCGTAAATAATAAGGAAAATCAACATCATCAATACCCCTAAAGCGAATAACTACAAAGCTTTCATCAAGAGATGGAATATCTTTGGCGCTAAATGGGTTTGATGTATCAACGGTCGGCACGCGTTGAAAATTAATATGGGTACGAGAAAACTGCGGGGTAATATGATTTATATAGTCATCCATACTGCGCACAATAGAGCCCATAACCGCTTCGCGAGAATGGCCTCGTTCGGATGTATCGCGTATTAATTTTTGAATCCATTCAAGGTTAATAATTGGAACCATGCCTATTAATAAATCGACATGCTTTGCAACGTCTACATCTTGATCAACTACACCACCGTGTAACCCTTCATAAAACAAAATGTCAGTATTATGGTCAAGATCTTGCCAAGGTGTAAATGTACCTGGTAATTGATTATACGGAACGGCTTCATCAAAGGTATGTAAGTAGCGGCGTAACTTTCCTTGACCTGTTTCGCTATAGTTTTCAAACAACGTTTTTAAAGCGCCAAAGTCATTGGCCTCTCGGCCAAAGTAACTAATATGTTTACCTTCTTGTTGTGCTTCTCGAACTTTTTTATCCATTTCGGGGCGAGTGTAACGATGAAAGCTATCTCCTTCGACAAAAGCCGCTTGAATATTAAGGCTACGGAAAATATGTTTAATTGCATTCGTTGTGGTGGTTGTACCCGCACCAGATGAACCCGTAATCGCAATAATAGGATTTTTAGCTGACATGTTAATTCTCTTTTTAGGACCAGGTTTTATAACCAGACTAAACTTAACATTATTTTAAGTCGTTTGGGTATCTTAAGAGTTGACTGACTTAGCTCAAGTGACGCCATCAGCAAATAACGTTATCATGAGGTGCTTAAAATTAAAACGAGAGAAAGCATGAAACTTATTAAACCATTACTTGGATTATTTTCTATAGCAGCGCTGAGCCCAATAGTGGTGAAGGCTAGCATGCCAAAAAGCCAAGTATTACTTGCTGATTTAAATACACCTTTCGGGGTACAAGTTAGTATAGTGAGCGATAAAAATAGTTATAACAACCAACCGCACTTAACAAGTACAGGTTTATACTTTACTCATGAAGTAATTAATAAAGGGCAAAGCCAAACTGATATTGCTTATTATGATTTCACGTCAAAAAAAGTTACCAATATAACTAACTCTCTTGTAAGCGAATATTCACCAACGGTTATGCCAAGTGGTGATGCGATATCAGCGATTGTTGTAGAAGCTGACGGTAAGCAAAAATTGTGGCAATACCCACTCAAAAATGAAGATGCGCCACGTCGTATTTTTGATTGGATTGAACCTGTTGGATACCATGCATGGGGTGTCCAAAATGATTTAGTGATGTTTATTTTAGGAAAGCCTCACACTCTTCAATATACTTCTGTTGCACAAGCGAAGGGGGAAATAGCTGCCAGTAATATTGGACGGACGCTTATTTATAACAACTCAATGGCTGCATTTTTATTTAGTTACACTAAAAACGAGCAACACATTTTAGCGAGTTTTAATCCACAAGATAAACAAGTTGAAGACCTATTAAGGTTACCGGCTCAAGTTCAAGATTTTATTTTAAAGGATAATGCGACCATTGCTTATGCTATTAAAAACCGCGTTTATCAGCGTAAACTTGATGGAAGTGATGAAGTATCGCAATGGCTTAATTTAAGCACCTACTGCGAAACAAATATAACAAGAATGAGTTACAACAATGAAAAACTCGCTTTTGTATGTGATATAACAAAGTAAAGCAGGCAAATAAATTCAGATTTTATTGTGTGTATGCGTTAATCTAATACGCAAATTAACTAATAGGGATTACACGTGGCTTATAGTGCAGACGAGCTGACAGAACAGCTCATTAAATTACAGTGCAGAAGTAATTTTAAGATTAAAAATATTGCAGAGTACATGTTAGTAAACTCTAAAGAAGCATTTTATACCCACAGCGAAAGCGGCAAGGGTAAAATAGTAATTCGCCCAGCATTTGAAGTATTTAGCGATGATTTTAATGATATAGATGGCGTAACACGTGCGCAAGGGTACTTCCATAGCAGTGAGATGACACGCTTTCCTACGCGAATTTTTAAAAGCGCTCAACCTATTCACTACGGTGTTGCGTTTAAAATAAACTCTGAGCAAGCAGCCAAAGATTTTATAGCCAAGCTAACTATGATTATTGGCAACTAATTTTATATAAAAAGTAAAAAGCCGCTGAATTTATATTCAGCGGCTTTTGTATTTTTATAGCTCAATAAACCTAATAATTACTTACTTTTTAAAAAGCTATTAACCGATTCAAGTTCACGTGTTTTAAGCGCGATACAATCGTTTGTGCTTTCTTCAAGCTTACTTAATGTACGAGCGTAACCAGCTACATCAGCTACTTTTTCGTTAAAGAAGGTTTTTGTTGTCGCTAAGCTTTCTGCATCACAGCTTGCAGTTGTAAAGTACGGCAAGTTAGGAATAAAGAAAGGCGGTAAGCTTGCTGTTACTTTATCGTAGTTACTGTAAACCCAATCAATAAATAACGCTTGGCGCTCATCTGTGTAACTTTGACCTGACAAAATAGTACGCATGTCAGATGCCGTTACTTCATCCGTTAAGCTATAAGCTAATACTGCTTTTTGTAACTCAGGTTTACCAAAAAAGCCCATAGCTGCAAGCATGTTTGTGCGTACTTGCGGATCTTTAGTCGTTTTAAACGTTGTCATGAATTGATCAAGCAGCGCTTTGTCACCATGAAAAGCAGCAAGAGTTAAGTACGTACCCGCTAAGTATGGGTCTACTTTTTGTGGATCATTTAAATAAACCTGCGTTTGTTCTTTGGCTTTATTGATGACGTTTTGATCTTCACCATCAAAACCTAAGCGTGATACAACGGCTGCACGAAGTTGTGCAATAGCACCATCTTCACCCGCTTTTGCTTCTAAACCATATTTTTTAGCAGCAGGCGTTACTGCACCGCGAATAAATTCAGGCCATAGGTCTTTATTGCTATCGTCTTTAAAAGTGCGCTGTTGCGACACTAAGTAACCTAGTGCGGTATTTGCTACGCGAGGGTGGCTATCGCTTACGAACACTTCAAGTGTTTGCATTAACTTAGCAGCAGATATAACACCAGCATCAAGTAGCGCATCAGTAGCCGATAGTAACGCTAAGCGTTCACGGTCACTCAGTACGCTTGGCGCCTTTTTAACAAGCGCGCTAAATTGTGCATCATCCATTACCCAGCGATAGTAGCCTAATGCACCTTGGTCAGGATAAATCCACTCTGGTTCAAAGTCTAAATCTAGTGTTTGGCTTTGTTTATTAAGTAATACGTTTGCTGTTTTTACTTTATCGCCAGAACCATATTTAATTGCAACAGGTACATTCCATAGCTGCTCTGGCGCATCAACGCCTGCGTTTACAAAGCGGCTTTGTGAAATAGTTACTTTGCTACCTTGTTGAGTTACTTTAACTAGTGGGAAAGAAGATTGCTCAATAAACGATTTTAAAACACTCGCTACGTCTTTATTTGATGCTTTACCAAGTGCTTCCCATAAGTCGGCCGCTTCTGCATTTTTATATGAAAACTCTTTTAAATAACTTTGAATACCTTTTTGAAATGCATCTTCGCCAATCCAGTTTTCAACCATAGCAAGTACTGAGCTGCCTTTACTGTAAGCAAGACCTAAACCGTCCATAATGTCGGCTTCGGTTTTAATTGGCTTACGAATAGGCTTGGTGCTTAGGCGTGCATCAAGTGCCATTACGTTGTTTTGTGGCAGGTCTAAGTGCGATTCAAACTCAGGGTTAAGCTGCTTAGTAATTTTTGCAGCCATCCAGCTAGCAAACGCTTCGTTTAACCATAAGTCGTTCCACCATTTCATGGTTACTAAATTACCGTACCATTGGTGAGCAAGTTCATGAGCAATAATTGATACATTACGCTGTTTTTTACTGCGTGTTGCTGCAGCTAAATCAACTAATAAAATATCTTCTCGGTAGGTTACTAAGCCTGAGTTTTCCATTGCGCCAAATGGAAACTCTGGTACCGCTACTGAGTCTAATTTTTTGTAAACGTAAGGAATACCAAAATACGCTTCAAGTGCGCCCAGTACTTTTGGCATGTTTTCTTTTGCGTATTGGGCTAAGTGAATTTTACCTTGAGGGGTAATTACACGACCAGGAATTGGCATGCCTTTAATATCTAATTCTTCAAATGGGCCAACAGCCATCGCGACTAAGTATGAAGGAATTGGCGGCGTTTTATCAAAAAAGTGTGTGGTCATATCGCCATCAACCGTTGTTTTTAGTTCTGGCGTATTTGAATATACTTTTTGTGATGTAGGTGCAGTAATCGTTAACTGAAATGGAATTTTGTAACTTGGCTCATCAAAAACAGGAAATGCACGGCGTGCATCACTCATTTCAAATTGAGTAAATAAATAAGGTGTGCCTTGGTCTAACGTTTTGTATAAACCAACGCTTTGACGATTATATGGCGCTGAAAAATCAACTTTAAGGGTGTATTTACCTGGTTGGATTTGCTCATCACAGCTAAATTTAACTTTACCTGTTTTAAGCATTTCGTTGTTTAAGTCACAGTTTTCGTCGCCAAGCAGTTGCGCCATTTTAACAGCGTAAGCTACGCCATTTAATTCAATGTATTTTGTTGGTTTTAGTACTTCTAGGGAAATCTCAGTTATCCCTGTGAATGTATCTTGGCTCGGATCGAGTGTTAACGATACCTGTTGAGAACTTGGTTTTGCGAGTTTTTCAATAACGAATTCGTTAGCGTTTGCAGCACCCATTGCCAAAGCAACGCTCACTGTTAAGAGGCTTTTAAGAAACATAGTGATCCCTAGATTGTTGTTGTTAGAAACTACCCTAAATAGGCTTTTTTATGCTCATATTATTAGGGGGTTAGATATCCTAACAGTTTTTTTTAATAGAGTAATTGATTATAACGGTGACTTTAAGGGAAAATAGTAACAAAGTTTGTCAGTGGCTTTCGCGTGTTATAAAACGCTGCCAATGCAGGTGTGAGTTAATAATACGTATTTTTTGGATCACGTTATTTAATAAAAGCACGTCCTTAAATTCATTATGTGGGTATTCGTTAAATCCCATGAGGTAATTAAAGGCGTCTTTAGAGTTGGCTTGCAGAGCATGTATACGCACTTGTTGTTCAAAGTTAAGACGAAGGCTGCTTACGGCTGTTTTCATACCGAGTTGATCAACGTTTGGTATATCACACTTTTGTAAATAGCCGGCTCGCTCACCTTCACCTGAAAACCAAATACGGACTTTTTCACTGTATCTGCCAGTTTTAGCGGGTAAGTCGAACATTAATCGTTGTTGATTTTGTGATTTTATGAATGCTAAATATTCATTAAACCCGGCATCTATAAGTGCCTGATGCACTGGAACTAAGCGAGGTTTTATCTTACCGTGAGTATGAAAATTAAAACATAAGACATCTTTTTCAAGGGACAGATCATCAAGCGTTAGATAGCCAATTTCATCGCTATATGCACCACTGTAGTATGCAATTAGAGGAAGCCAAAAATGCCAGTGTTTTGGTTGCTCACGTGCAACTTTAAAATCACCGTATATATATCCATTATAAAGAGTGTGCAGTTCCATGGCTGAAAAGGGCCGGCGACCAAGATGGGTTTTCAACGTAATACCTTGAAAATAATGATGTGTTTTATTTTATACCCAACTAGCAGTAGATGCTAGTCGGGTTTTATTCGTTCTTAAAATAAAGCGTATAAAGTATTACTCACTTAAAGCGCGAGCTAAACCAGTAGGTTCAATCTCTGTACATACTTGGTCATCATTCCAGTTAATGCCAACAAGTGCGTTATCTTCATTTAAATCTTCAACCCATGCATCTAAAAATTCATCAAGATTTATTTCTACAGGGCTGTAGTCTTTCCACTCTTCTTTACATTGCGCTTTAGCTGCTTCTTCACTTTCCCAAAGCAGTAGTACGTCAGTTTCGTCAAATTGGTTAGAATCGCACACTACAAAGCCATTATCTTCTGCACCAAGTGCCCAAATTACTTCGCTAACACGTACTTTTTCTACAAAGTTAACTAGTTGTGATTCAATTTCGATATCGCTCATGTGTTTACCTTTTTAAATTAGTGACGAGGATTAGTATCTATTGCTGCTTGACGCTTGCCATATTGCTTATGAAAAGCAACAAGCTCTGAATACTGACTAAAGTCAGTTAATTCACGAAAGCAAATCCAATCAAGCAGGCAGTATAAACTGATGTTGAGGTATTCACAGCTTTTAAATTCTTCATCGCTTAAATGGGTATTTAAAAAGCTTAATGTTTGTTCAATTCGTTCGTTTTGCAAATTAAAAAAGAGTTTATCGCTTTTGATGTCAAATCCAGAGCGTTCACATAGCAGCATTTCTACTAGCGAATCGTTACAGGCATTTATAGTCGTAAGTAAGTGCTCTTGCGGCCACGTTAGTTTTGGTTGTCCTGTTTTTTCAAGTAAATAGCGCAATATAGAATTAGAGTCACTAAGTGTTAAGTCGCCATCTACCAGAATGGGAATCTTTTGAGCTGGATTTTTACTGGCCATAGTAGGGCGATCTTGCTCAGAAAATATATCAAGACTCACAAGCTCTAGTTTACAGTTGTTTTGTTGTGCCCAAATTCTAATTCGGCGCACGTAAGGTGAAGGTACAGAACCAATTAATTGCATAATTACTCCATAAAAAAGCCGCATAAGCGGCTTTTATAAAACGTTACTTACGATACAGTTAAATTTATTCTGAACGGCTAGTAACTTCAAGTAAATGATAACCAAATTGAGTTTGCACAGGGCCTTGTACTTGGTTAATTGGAGCTGAAAACACAACTTTATCAAACTCTGGAACCATCATACCAGGACCAAACTCACCAAGAGCACCGCCATCTTGACCTGATGGGCAGTTTGAATGCGCTTTGGCTAATTCAGCAAAGTCTTCGCCTTGCTCAATTTTTGTTTTTAAGTCTAAGCATTGTGCTTCACTGTCTACAAGTATATGTCGTGCGCTTGCTACTGTCATAAAATCTCCCGAGTATAGTGTGGTGTTTTTTTAACCGAATTAAAATGTCATTCTAGTTAGTTTCAACTAATTGTACCAGTATAAACTTATTTATCAGAAAGCACAGTTTCAATTGCAGCAATCATTTGTTCTGAATCAGGTGCTGCTTTGCTGTTAAACCGCAAAACCGTCTCACGATCAGCAGACACTAAATACTTATAAAAGTTCCAATTTGGAGAGCTAGTTTGCTCATTCAAATATTTAAAAATTGGGTTCGCTTTACTACCACGCACTTCGCTTGTAGCAAACATAGGGAAGGTTACACCATAATTTACAAAGCATACTTTTGCAGTTTCTTTTTCACTATCCTCTTCTTGAAAAAAATCATCAGAAGGGAACCCTAATACGACTAAGCCTTGTTCTTTGTATCGTTGATATAGCGCTTCAAGGCCTTTAAATTGGGGTGTAAAACCACAGTTGCTTGCCGTGTTTACTATTAATAAAGGCTTATTTTTAAATTGGCATAAATTAATAGATTCTTTTGAGCGCAGCTTTCGAATATCGACATTGGTAAAATCTTGACAGTCTTGGGTAGAGGTTTGGTTTATAGTTGATGATGTTTCAGCGTGGAGTGGGGCATTAATAAATAAAGCCATTAATCCTATTATAATTTTTTTTAGCATTACATTACTTAAACTTTTCAATTGTTTGATTGGATAATCATACGCTAATATGAAACAAATTGATCAACCTTTGAATGACCTATGACAACCCGTTTAGCAACTATTGATGATCTTAGTGAAATTGTAGCCATTTATAACGAAACCATTGCAGGGCGAATGGTAACTGCAGATACGCAAGAAGTGAGCGTTGACGAAAAGCGTGACTGGTTTAATAGCCACAACGATAAAAGGCCTATTTACGTTTACTGCGAAAATAACCAAGTACTTGCTTGGGTAAGTTATAAATCGTTTTATGGGCGCCCAGCTTACGACGGCACAGTAGAAATGAGCATTTACATTACCAGTAAAGCGCAAGGTAAAGGGCTTGGTAAAAAGCTAATGATATTTGCTCAAACACAAGCTAAGCAATTAAATATTAAAGTATTACTCGGCTTTATTTTTAGTCATAACTTACCGAGTGTTAAATTGTTTAAGCATTTTGATTTTGCAATATGGGGTGAGTTGCCAAGCGTTGCCATAATGGATGATAAGGCGTATAGCCTTACTATTTTTGGAAAACATCTGGAATAAATTATTTTTCATAATGCTGTAATATTTTTTTACAAAATAAGACGAAGGGTTTATGCCAATTAAATAAAAATAGACTACGCTGTTGGGATATTAAGTTTATTAATTTAAAGTGTGGCTTGATGATTCGAAAAATATTAATTATTGATAGTAGTAGTGTCATCGCGATGCGTGTGAAAGTGCTTTTAGAATTAATAGGGTGTGAGGTCGAATTAATTCATTTCAGCATGCTAGACATGTATACCAATATAGGCGATTACGACTTAGTTGTTGTTGCCCATGGTGTGCCTGTTGATTCTATAAAACCGCTTGTAAGCGAAGTAGCGCAAGAGCGCTTTATGCTGCTTGCGCCAAAAGCACAAAGCGGTGAACAACTAACTGCGTTTAGCGAGCTAAATCATATTGCGCCTGACGCAACCGTGGTCTACCCATTTTTTTCTAATAAAGAAATTACTTCTCTTTTAGAGAGCCTATTAGAATTAGGCTCTAACCATATTTTGCAATTACCTACTATTTTACTTGTCGATCATGTTCCTGAACGTCTCGAAAAAATGAAAAATAGCTTAATCGGTGCTCATATCGAGACTCATACTGCAACAACCTCCGCAGAAGCTTTAGAAATTAGTAAAGAAAAGCAAATAGATATACTGATAAGCGATTTTATTTTAGATGACGGAACAGGTTTAGGAATTTTTTCAAATTTAAAAGTAACCCAACCACATTGCCGTTGCTTATTATTTACCTCACGTCCCGATCAAGTTTCAATGATTGAAGCAATTCGTCAAGGCGTAGAAGATGTACTTATTAAACCTTTAAACGATAGCTCACTATTACAATCAATACATAAATTATGGCAAACAGAGTTATTAAAACGTCATAACGCAGAGCTTGTAGAAAGGCTACAAGATACGGTTGATGCCCTAATTGAAAAAGACAGCCTACTTCAGGTTATTTATAAACATACGCCCGATGCAATTATGTTATTTGAAAAGTGCGGTAGAGTGATAGAAGCTAATGATGCTTGCTTGAGACTATTTAACTTACCGTTTAATGAACTCGAAGGTAAATCAGTATTTGATTTTTTAGATGATGATTCAATTTTAGGTATTAAAGATAAGATTTCGACATTAAATAGTAATCGACAATTTAGCTGCGATTTACGTTTATCTAAAACAGCAGGAGGTTATATACCCTTAGTTGGCTCTTTTAATGAGATAGATCACCATGGCGAAATAGCACTTGCGGTCATATTTAAAAATGTAACCCATCTTAAGCAAAAAGAGGATTTATTACTTGAAGCAAAAGATGTTCTTGAAGAGCAAGTAAGAGCACGTACTTCACAACTCGAGCATGCTAAAAATGTGGCTGAGGCTGCAAACTTAAGTAAATCAGAATTTTTAGCAAACATGTCGCATGAACTTAGAACACCTATGCACTCTATTTTAAGCTTTTCTCGTTTTGGTTTAAGTAAATTAGAAGCTGGAGATTTTGCAAAAGAAAAACTCATTAAGTATTTATCGCGAATAGAGAGTAGTGGTGAGCGTTTACTGTCGTTACTAAATAATTTACTCGACCTATCTAAGCTAGATGTAGGTAAGTTTCCATTTAACCCTCGTCCCTATAATTTAGCTAATATTATTAAAACAAGTATTGATGATGTGTCTGGTACTGCAATGGAAAAAGAAATTGAGATTATATTTACCGCACAGCCATTACCTGTAATTGCACAATGTGATGAAGAGCAAATAAACCAGTTACTTCGAAACGTACTAGGTAACGCACTTAAATTTAGCGAACCTAAAAGTAAAATACGGGTAAATTTAGAGTCAGATAATAAGCTTGCTACTATAGAAGTTACCGATAATGGGGTCGGTATACCAGAAGATGAGTTGGAGCATATTTTTACTAAGTTTGTGCAAAGCAGTAAAACAAATAGTGGTGCTGGTGGCACAGGGTTAGGCCTTGCATTGTGTAGAGAGTTTGTATCTTTACACCAAGGTGAAATCACTGCACGTAACAACGAAAATGGTGGTGCAACTATATCTATACAAGTGCCATTAGAAATAAACTTAGACGAGCATTTAGCTGAAGAACAGTTAATACAACACACTAATTAATTGTTTTTTGGCATACCAAGTAACTTTTTAAAGAGTTTGAATGGATGATAAATTATGGCCTTAACTAAAATACTTGCCGTTGATGACGAACCCTTTAACCTAGAAATTATAGAGGAAATTTTAGAGGAGCTTGATTTTGAATTACAAGTAGCAACAAGTGGTCCTGAGTGTTTAAACATGGTTGAAGGTTATATGCCTCAGGTTATATTACTCGACGTAAGTATGCCGCAAATGAACGGCTATGAAGTATGTAAAGCACTTAAAGCAAATCCAAATACCGCACACATTATTGTTATGTTTGTGTCTGCTCGCGGTACTGTTGAAGAACGCATGGAAGGCTATTCTGTTGGCGCAGAAGATTATATTGTAAAACCTTTTGGCCATGACGAACTTAAATCTAAGCTTAAAAATTTAAATCAAGTACTCGTTGAAAAGCAAAGCCTAGAAAAGCAAGTTGAAGATGCAACATCAACTGCATTTAATGCAATGGCCAATAGCAGTGAAATGGGGCAAATAGTTAACTACGTTGAAAACATAGGCTTTATTAACGATCCTCAAGAGCTAGGTAAAGCGCTTGTAGATTGCCTTCAGTCTTTTGATTTACAAAGCAATGTAGAATTTAGAGAAAATAATGAAATTAGCCACTTTGCGCTAAACGGCGTGTGTTCACCTATTGTGGTGGAGCTATTTGAAATGCTGAAAAACAAAGGGCGCTTACATGAGTTTTCGCACCGAATTTTAGTTAACTATGAATTGATTAGCTTACTCATTTTAAATATGCCCGATCATGACCCTGATAAGCATGGTCGTATACGCGACCACGTATGTTTTATTGTCAGTGTTACCGAGCAGCAGCTACGCGCCATCATGACCAAGAAAATGCTTGAATCACAACGAGCGAAACTTAATGCCGTAGCAAGTACTGTTCATAGTAAGTTTCATAGCTTAATTAGCTTGTTGAATGAAAACCGTCAAAACAACGAAAAAGTGTTTAAACAGTTACAAGAAGAGCTCGAAGAACGTATCCCATCAATGGGACTGGATGAAGATCAGGAGGTGTTTATTTATAAAAAAGTAGATGAAACTATCCAAAACTCAGTAGCAAGAGAAGAGTCTGTTAAACAAGTCAAAGCAGCCTTTACAGAGATAGAACAAGATCTATCGTTACTTTTGAAAAACTAGTTACTTCGCAATATAAAAGTTTACTTAAGCGGTGCTATGCATCCCTTGGTAAGCCTTTTTCTACAATTCTAATTAACCTAGCTGTTTTACGAATTTGTAATCGTTGTTTATCGTTTTGCTGAGCAAGTGCCCATTCAATATGCTCTAAAACAAGTTCGCTGCATATTTGGCTTTTATCTTGTAGGGCATTAATAATAGCGGGGCTGAATTCTGCATTACCTAAACCAACTGCTAAATTACGTAACCAACGTTCGTGACCAATGCGACGAATAGGGCTGCCTTCGGTGTTTTTTAAAAATGTAGGCTCATCCCAAGCAAACAGCTCAAGTAAATCTTTATCTTTTAATTGAGTGCGAGGATGAAAGTCATTTTCGTCAGTTATTTGTCCATAACGATTCCAAGGACATACCAACTGGCAATCATCACAACCATAAACACGATTGCCTAATAAAGTTCGGTACTGCTCTGGTATTGGCCCTTGGTGTTCTATGGTTAAATACGATATACATTTACGTGCATCAACAACGTAGGGCTCTACAATTGCACCTGTTGGGCAAAGAGTAATACAAGCAACGCATTTACCGCAGCCTTCAAAGGTGTTTTCTGCATCAATTGGTAGAGGTAAATCAATAAATAGCTCGCCTAAAAAAAACCACGACCCAGCTTCTTGGTTAATTAATAACGAATGCTTACCACGCCACCCTAAGCCGGCTTTTTCGGCAAGTTGACGCTCAAGTACAGGGGCTGAATCTACAAAGGGTCTAAAGCCATACTCGCCAATTTCTTGCTCTATTTTTTGGCCGAGTTTTTTTAAACGATTACGCATTAATTTATGGTAATCACGACCTAATGCATAGCGGCTTATATATGCTTTTTCTTTATTTTTTAAGGTTTTTGCAAAGCCAGCATCGGGAGGCAGATAATTCATTTTTACGGATATAACACGTTGTGTACCAGGCACTAATTCAGCAGGGCGGGCGCGTTTCATACCGTGGGCAGCCATATAATCCATCGAGCCGTGGTAGCCTGCATCAAGCCAACGTTGCAATTGGGCTTCGTGCTTAGATAAGTCAATATCAGTAATGCCCACTTCGCTAAAGCCAAGCTCTTGCCCCCAGGTTTTTATTTGCAGGGCTAATTTTTCATAGTCTGGGGTAGGGTTGCTCACACGCTTTACACACTTAAATTAATAGCTGCGTAATTTACCATATTTATCTGAGCCCGAAAACGCTTCTTAGTGCACAAAGCGCTTTAACTGTTGTTGGGTTTGTAAGCTAAGCTGTTGAGATTGCTCGCTATCGGCTAATGCCGTATCTATTTGTTGTTTAGCTTGCTCCCCTAAAGCTACGATTTGCTCTACCGATTGGTGAGTCGTACTTTGGGTGCCCTCAAGCAAATGTACAGCACTGGCTATTTGTTGCAGCTGCTGCTGGTTGTGCTCAAACTCACTAAGCATTTTAGTAAAGCCATCACAGGTTGCACTAATTGAGCTTTGTGCGTTATTAGAGTGAGTCATTAATTGCTCTGACTCTTTATTTGTCTCGTTTACCAAATCATTCATCTGACTTATAAAGTCGCTAATCTGCCTAGTTGCGCCACTTACCTTTATTGAAAGCGTGCGTACTTCGTCTGCAACTACGGCAAATCCTCTGCCAGCTTCACCCGCTCTAGCTGCTTCTATTGCGGCGTTGAGGGCTAACAAATTAGTTTGATCAGAAAACTCTTCAACCATTTTTAAAATACTACGAATGTTTTCACTGTTCTCTTTTAGTCCCGCAATTGTATTTGAAAAGCTACCTAGCATATTAGTAATAAGTTTTACCTGCTCTACTAAAGCAGCGAGTTCTGACGCAGATAGTTTTACAAAGTTAAGGTGTTCATTATTAACGTTATGTACGCTATCTGTATTATTTACTATGCCTTGTAAGCTTTGGGTTATTTGCATACTGGCATTAATAATACTGTGGCTTAACTGTATTTGTTGCTCACTTGATTGCTCAGTATTTTTCATTGATTCAGTGACTTGTGTATTGCTGTGTGCACTCGCTTGAGCACTGTTATATGTTGTGCTGAGTAACTCACTTAAATGGGCAGTAAATATATTGTATTGTGAACTTAAATCTTTAAATTCGTCATACGAAAAGTGGGGAAGTTTTGCTGCTAAATTTGCATCTTGTTGGTTTATTTCTATCAAAGTATCGCGCATAGCAGTAACAGGGCGAACAATTAAAAAACGCATATAAAAAAGAGTAAAAATAAAACCAGATATAATCACAAGCGTAAGCAGCCAAAATAGCCCTGTACTTTGCTGTTGTTCGCTTAAACTCTGATGCAGCCAAAATAACGTAATTGCTTGGAACAATAATACAAAACTTAAATTACCGACTATTTTACGGGTTAACGTAAAAAAGAATGTTTGCTCTATATAGTTATAAATTTTCATGAAACCACTCATTATGCTCAAGCCCTACGATTGTTATTTAAGTGAGGGGAATGTAAGTTAGCCTTTTTGTAACGACAACAAGTAAGCTTTGGTTCGCGCTGGGTAATTTGTAAAAATTCCGTCTATGCCATACTCAAGCATTAGCGCTATATCTTCTTTCCTATCGACTGTATAAGCATAAATCTTTAGGCCTCTTTTTTTTGCATCCTCTGCAAAGGCCTTATTTATAAAGGTTTTATCTGCATGTACGCTATAAGCGTTTAAATCACTAGCAAACTTTGCATAGTTAATTGGAATAGAAGAAGTAAGGGCGCCTATTTTAAGCCATGGTAGCTTGTTTTTAAGCCACTGTAGTTGATGATGATCAAACGATGATACTAAAATATTGGTTCTCGATATTTTTTTAGCTTCAATGTTTTGTTCTAATTGAGCCACAAACCTTTCTAGTGCAAACGTGTGTTTAAGCTCAATATTTAATAAAGATTTATTGTTATTCCAATCAAACAGCTGCTGAAGAGTAGGAATTTTTTCACCATTTCCAGCATCAAGCTTAGAGAGCTCATGAGCGGTAAAGTTACTCACCCTGCCTTTACCGCTGGTGGTTCTATCAAGCCATGAATCGTGTATTACCATGTAATCATCGAAGGAACTTTGAATATCTACTTCAATACCATCAACACCTACTTTTAACGCTTCTAAAATAGCGCTTTTGGTGTTTTCAGGAAAATCCCCACTGGCACCACGGTGTGCAAATACTTTCATTGTCGAGCCTTTTTAGTGATTGACCACGTTTCAAAACAAGCGGCACTCACTATGAGTGCTCCACCAACTAACGTCATAACAGTAGGACGTTCATGAATAATTACTATAGCCAGTATGGTGCCATAAAGTGGCTGCAAGCAAGAAATTAACCCCGCAGTTGCCGCTGATAAATGCTTTAAACTTGCTGCAAATAACGAGTGCGGTGTAGCTGTAAATATAACACCCGCTACAGCAATTAAAATCAGGTCATGATTACTAACCTCATACACTGGTACTTCTATAAATGCACACAACATAATGCTTGCCACTAAGGTTTGATAAAACATCGTTTGCGGCCCGCCATATTGGCTAAAGTAGCGCTTATGAGTAATGTTTCTTATTGAAAAAAACAATGCTGATATCACACCTGTTATTACACCTAGGGTTACATCATCGCCCAAGTTTGCACTTGGTACTAATAAGTAAATACCTAAAACAACCACCGCTGCACTTATTATATCTTTTGCTTTTGGCCTGCTTTTATTAAATAAGGGTTCTAAAAACACCGTCATTACGGGGTAGCTAAAAAATGCCAGCATTCCAATAGTTATACCGGCCATTTGCATACCAGCAAAATAGGTAACCCAGTGAATACCCACCGCAACACCTAAAAATAACGCAATAAGATAGTCTTTAGGTTTGTTGAGTTTAATTTGTTTTTTTTGAAAATAAAGCATGGCTAAAATAGCCATTCCTGCAATTGCAGTTCTGTAAACGGTAATATCTAAAGCATTTAAACCAATAAGTTTGGCAAATAGAGCGGTCCCGCCAAAAAGTAATACCGCTATGTGTAAATAAATTAAACTTTGTTGCTGAGGCTGCATTTAGTTTCCTTGTTGTACTTTTTGAATATATTAACATTGCTTAAAAATTCTTAAGATGAATTTTTTACCGCATGACAAAAGTCATTAAAGTTGATGACACTTCACACTCTTATTATTTTTGTACGCGGGCATAGTTACCTTACTCAACAGGAGGTAATTATGAATTCTTTAATTTTAATCAGCTTAACTATTAATGAAGTGCTAGAGGCGTTAAGTTTTACTATTACGTACGCAGATTGCTTTATGCTGGTATGCATTTTTATGTTATTTATATTTATTAATAAAAATAGTGCTATAAGTAAAAATAATATGCCTGAGGTATTAGTATGAGCTCGTTAAGCAGCTTTTCTCAACAAAGCGATAAAGGTTTTTGGAAATATGGACATTTAATTTTTACCGGCTTTTATTTACTCCCGCTAATAATTAATTTTTCGAGCTTTACCGTTAACCAAATTGTTATGTCTTTAGCCTTCTATGTTGCTTTTATTCTTTTGTATATAAAAGCAATAAACTGTAAAAGTGCAGGGGTGACTAAGTTATTTGTAGCCATGCTTTTAATTTGTTTTTGCGCTACTTTTTACACCACAGGTACGCCTACTTTATTTGGTTTCGTAGCCTACATAGCAGGCTACTCTTACAGCTACCGTCAAAGAATTTATGCTGCGATCGCAATTATATTCACGGTTTTATTAAGCACATATATTGGAGATATAGGTAAGGTTCAATACTTTTTAGGCGTTGCTTTGATTCTTTGCGCCACATTATTTAGTTACGGTATTGCAGCAAAAAGAGAAAGCTTATACAAAAAGCGCGAACAAGAAAGCGCTAACCAACTAGAGCAATTAGCAGCTATTGCAGAGCGAGAACGAATAGCTCGCGACTTGCATGATATTTTAGGCCACTCATTGTCATCTATTGCTCTAAAGGCTGAGCTTGCTAATAAATTAAACCAAGGAGAGCGATACGCTCAAGCAAATAGCGAAATTGCACAAGTGGCCGATTTGGCAAGGCAGTTGCTTAGCGATGTAAGAAGCGCCGTAAGTGATTTAAAACAGCTTAATCTTGTCAGCCAAGTAGCACAGTTAAAGCAAAGGTTAATAGAGCAAGGATTTAACGTTTCATTTAATGTGGTTTTAAATGCTCTGCCCGCTAAAGTAGAGGGTATAGCAGGCCTTATAATTAAAGAGGCAGTTACTAACTTATTACGCCATAGCAACACAAAAAATTGCGAAATAAATATAGAACAAACAGCGCAGCAGTTACTTATAACCGTAATTGACCATGGTCCGTGCAGTACATTGAATTCGGGCAATGGCCTAAATGGTATTAAAGAGCGAGCAGAGCAACTAAATGGCAGTGCAGCATTTACCTGTGGCGATAATTTTACTTTAAAAGTAGTGCTGCCAATTACAGCTAAGGATTTATAATGATCAGAGTATATTTAGTGGAAGATCAGGCGCTTGTACGCGACGCAGTAGCAGCATTGTTAGGGCTTGATTTTAATATTGAGATTATTGGGCAAGCAAGTAACGGGCAAGATGCACTTAATGCAATTGAGGCACTTGATAGTGATTTACATCCCGATATAATTTTAACCGATATAGAAATGCCAACCATGAATGGTATAGAGCTTAGCGAAAAAATAGCCGCTAAATTTCCTGCTATAAAAATGGTTATTATGACTACATTTTCTCGTGCGGGTTATATTAGGCGAGCGCTTACGACTGGCGTAAAAGGTTTTATTTTAAAAGAAGCACCAAGTGAAGAGTTAATAAATGCGCTTAAAAAAGTAATGCAGGGACAAAAGGTAATTGACCCAGAGCTTGCTATTAATGCATTAGACGACGCAGATCCACTTACGGATAAAGAACGAAAAGCCCTTAAACTTGCAAGCGATGGCCTTAAAACAAGCGACATAGCCAAGCAGCTATTTATTAGCGAAGGGACTACGCGTAACTACCTATCGGATGCCATTTCAAAATTAAACGCTACTAACCGCATAGATGCTGCGCGTATAGCTAAACAAAAAGGGTGGCTTTAATTAGTGGGTTTATAAATTATAAGCAAAGTATTACTATGATATGTAAAAGTAACGAACAGCGCTTAAAATTAGCTTAAAACGCGCTAAAAGAGGTTTTAATGGCAAATTTAATAGAACTAACAACTAAAAATAATATCGCTATACTCACCATGAATACCGCTGAAAACCGCCACAACCCAGCGTTTTTGGCTGAGTTTAATTTACACCTAGACCACATTGAAGCAGAACAAAATATTAAGTCAGTTATTTTAACGTCTTCAAGTGATAAAAACTGGTCATTGGGTATCGACCTTCAATGGATGTCTAATCCAAGTATTTTACCTGCAGCAATTTCAGACTTTATGATTCAAATAAGTGACTTATTTAAACGCATAGTTACTTTTCCTATGCCTATTATTGCTGCGTTAAACGGGCATACCTATGGTAATGGTTCTGTACTTGCGTGTGCGTGCGACTTTAGATTTATGAAATCAGACAAAGGCTTTTTTTGTTTTCCTGAAGTGGATGTAGTGGTGCCGTTTGTTCCGTCGATGTTTCCTATAATTAATAAGGCTATTTCGCAAACTTTCTTTAATCGTCTAGCTATGTCAGGAGAGCGGGTTGGTGCACAGCAGTTGCTAGAGAACAAAGTAGTTGAAGCTGTGTTTGCAAATAACGACGAACTACAAGCGGGTGCACTTGAGTTTGCCCAGCAATTTAATAAAAATCGTTGGATTTACGCTCAAAATAAAACACAAATGAATAAGCAGATTTTACTTACGATGAAAGAAGAAGATCCAAGCTTTATTGATAATATAAGTAAACTGCTGTGGAAAAACCTACAAAAAAAATAGTATAGATTTTAGCATTGCTACGAGATGACTAAACACTTTGCAGTTAAGGGGTCGTTAAGCCCCATTGCGCTAGATTTTTAAACTATACAGCAAGGTAAACAGCAAGGTAAAAGTGCTTTCTTAAAAGTTTAATAGCTTTTACCTGTCTCATTATAACTATATGGGTTAAAATACCTACATAACCAACTAACAAGATAGTGAATGTCAAACCAAGATCCAAATCTCAGTCGAGAACAAGAAAAGTACGAAAACCCAGTCCCTAGTCGTGAGTTTATACTTACTCACCTTCAAGAGCGTTCAAAGCCTGCTAACTACGCGCAATTATGTGAAGAACTAGCAGTAAACGATGACGAACGCCAAATAGCATTTAAACGCCGCCTTCGCGCTATGGAGCGTGACGGACAGCTGTATTTCAATAAATTTAAATGCTACGCCCTAATTGACGAAGCCGGTTTAACCAAAGGCAAAGTAATAGGCCACAGAGACGGTTTCGGCTTTTTAGAAGTTGAAGGCGAGAGTAAAGATTGGTTTATTGCTAAGCACCAAATGAATATGGTGTTACATGGCGACATTGTACTAGCTAAAGGCACTAAACGTGGTTCTGGCTCAAAATGCGATGCACGTATTATAAAAGTGCTTACTAACGAGCGCGCGCCAATTGTTGGCCGTTACTTTGTTGAGCACGGTGTTGCTGTTGTAGTCGCTGAAGACCCGCGCATAACGCAAGATATAATGATTTTACCAGGCAACGAAAACGGTGCCCGCCATAACCAAATGGTGCAGGTTAAAATTACGCAAAACCCAAGCCGTAACATGAACGCGGTAGGTAAAGTTATAGATGTACTTGGTGAGCATTTAGCCCCAGGTATGGAAATTGAAGTTGCACTGCGCAATCACGATATTCCACATGTATGGCCAGAAGAAGTTGAAGCACAAGTTGCTCATCTAGGTGAATTTGTTGAAGAAGCTGACAAACAAGGTCGTGTAGATTTACGTGATTTACCACTTATAACTATTGATGGCGAAGATGCACGCGACTTTGATGACGCCGTATATTGTGAACCTAAAAAATCAGGTGGCTGGCGCTTATGGGTTGCTATTGCCGATGTATCGCATTACGTAGGAATGAACACGCCGCTTAACAAAGAAGCAATTTTGCGTGGTAACTCAGTGTATTTTCCTGAGCAAGTAATTCCGATGCTACCAAAAGTGCTTTCTAACGGATTATGTTCGCTTAATCCAAAAGTAGATCGCTTATGTATGGTTGCCGAAATGACCGTGTCGAGCGCGGGTAAACTTTCGGGTTATAAGTTTTACGAAGCGATAATGAACTCGCATGCACGTTTAACTTACACCAAAGTAAATGCCATTTTACAAAACGACGAAAAACTACGCGAAGAATACTCAGCCGTTGTGCCACATTTAACTGATTTACAGCAAATGTACATGGCACTTAAAGCAGCACGCCAAGACCGTGGTGCCATAGAGTTTGAAACCCTAGAAACACGTTTTGTATTTAACGCTCAGCGTAAAATAGAATCAATAGTGCCTGTTATTCGTAACGACGCGCACAAACTCATTGAAGAATGTATGATTTTAGCCAACGTATCAGCGGCTAAAATTCTTGAAAAGCATGAAGCAAGCGCGCTTTATCGCGTGCATGACGAACCAGATCAAGAAAAACTAGGTAACTTTACTAAGTTTTTAGGCGAGTTAGGTATTGAAAGTACATTAAGCGACGAGCCAACACCAAAAGAAATAACGCAAGTATTAGCGCGACTAGGTGACCGCCCAGAAGCTGAACTTATTCAAACTATGTTACTGCGTTCAATGAAACAAGCTGTATATCAGCCAGATAACATTGGTCACTTTGGTTTAGCGTTATCGGCTTACGCGCATTTTACATCGCCAATACGTCGTTACCCAGATTTAGTAGTGCATCGTGCTATTAAAGCCGTAATAAAAGCACAAGGTCAGCAAACGTCTGGCGAATACGCTTATACCGACGATGAAGTTGATCAACTTGGTGAGCAGTGTTCTACAACAGAGCGCCGCGCCGATGATGCAACTCGCGAAGTAGCTGATTGGCTTAAATGTGAGTTTATGCAAGACCATGTAGGTGAAGAGTTTGATGGTGTTATTTCATCGGTCACTAACTTTGGTTTGTTTATTCGTTTAGATGATTTACAAATTGATGGGCTTATACACGTTACTAATTTAGGCGACGAGTTTTTTGCGCATGATGCTGCAAAACACACCCTAATAGGTGAGCACTCTCACAAAGTTTATCGCCTTGGCGATAAAGTAACAGTTAAAGTTGCGTCGGTTAGTTTAGACGATCGCCGTATAAACTTAACGCTTAAAGGCGATGTTGCACAAGACAGATACTCACGTCGTCGTGCACCAAAAAAAGGTTCAGGTAAGTCTGAGCATGCGCCAGCAAGTGTGCGTTCGCAATTAAAAGCAGGCAAAGTACCAGGTAAAAAGTCGCACAGCGATGACAAACCAAAAGGTAAAAAAAAGCCAGCAAATAAAGATAAAGGCAAGCCTGCAAATAAGTCTGCAACAAAACCTGCAGATAAAAAAGCAGCAGACACTGCCGTAAAGAAAAAACCAAAGAAGAAGGCCGTTAAAAAGCCTAAAAGAGCAGGCAAAAATGCCCGCAAACGTACTAGCCCAGGAGCAGACAATACGTGAGTAATGAATTAATTTTTGGCTTTCATTCTGTTGAAGCAATTTTAGAAAGCGAACCAGAGCGCTTTGTAGAAATTTACGCCCTTAAAGGCCGTGACGACAAACGCTCAACTCCGATTATTGATGAAGCACGTAAATTTGGTATTTCAGTACAGTTTATGCAGCGTAAAGCCCTTGATAGCAAATCAAAAGGTGAGCAGCATCAAGGTATTATTGCTAACGTAAAAGCAGCGCCAACGTTTAATGAAAAAGATCTTGATGCGATAATCGCTCGTGAAGACACACCGTTTTTACTTGTGCTTGATGGTATTACCGATCCGCATAACTTAGGCGCATGCCTACGTAGTGCAGACGCGGCAGGTGTTCACGCTGTGATTGTACCTAAAGATAAGTCGGCTAAGCTTAACGGTACCGCACGTAAAGTGGCCTGTGGCGCAGCCGAAACAGTACCGCTTATTCAAGTGACTAACCTTGCACGTACGCTTCGCGAAATTAAAGATGCAGGCGTATGGGTTGTAGGCACCGCTGGCGAAACTGATAACCATGTATTTGACGCAAGCTTAACGGGGCCAATGGCTATTGTTATGGGCGCAGAAGGCGAGGGCATGCGACGCTTAACGCGTGAGCATTGCGATATGCTCGTTAAAATCCCAATGGCGGGTACTGTTTCAAGCTTAAACGTATCGGTAGCCACGGGTATTTGTTTGTTTGAAGTATTACGCCAACGTAACGCAAATAACTAATATATAAAACGATAAGTTTTATGTATTAAAAAGCCGAGATTGAAATTCAATCTCGGCTTTTTTGTGCCTGTAATTTCCGCTTTAACTTTGCACCAATTGTACTGAATTGATGCTCTATTATAGCGATAGGAAAATAACTCTATAGCAAGGCAAAAATAACGAAATATAGTTGTTCTTATATGAGTTATTTTTAACGCAGCTAGAGAGCTATTTAACTCGTTAGAATGAGTATGTGTAGCCCATCTGTACCGTACGCGGCTTACCTGGCTGAATGCCACCGTTTGAACGGTTAGCAACGTATGTTTTATCAAACAAGTTATCAACGCTTAGGTATACTTTTTGATTTTCATCGATTAAGTATTTAGAAGCTAAATCCCATACTACGCGGCTATCAATTGCGTTTAAGCCCGCCTCAGTTAAGTTAGCATGCGCATCAGATACGTAACGTATTTGGCTGTTAACTACAAACGCAGAAAACTCAGCACCTAATGATAACGCTACTTGGTTTTCTGGTACGTAAGGCATTGCATCGCCTTTTTCTACCGCGCCCCAAATTTCTGAATCAAAATCGTTTTTAAACTCAGAGTCTGTGTAGGTGTACGTTAATTTAACTGGGAACATAGCTGTATCAGTTGCAAACGTACGTGCTGCACTAAATTCAAAGCCTGCTACTTCTACTTCACCGTAGTTGTATTGGTCGCCAATGTTGTCGTCGCTACAACCAACCGCTGCAGTACAGTTACCGTGCATGTTGTCGTAATCTGAGTAAAAAGCAATTACTTCACCGCTAAAGCCATCCATATTAAAGCGAGAGCCAAACTCAATGTTTACACTTTCTTCTTCTTCTTGGTCTGCATTACCAGGTGCTGCTGGTGCATAACCTTTTTGAATGCCCGCAAGTAGCGTTACGTTTTCGTTAAGCGTGTATGTAGCACCTAGTGACGGCACTAAAATTTCAGTGTCGTTCGACACATCTTTAGTTAAACCGTTGCTGCGTGTTGGATCTGATTTAGACCACTCTTCACGCGTAATCGTAATGTCTTCATAACGAAGACCTGCACTTACTACTAATGCATCAATTGTCCACTCGTCTTGAATAAACAAGGTGCTTGCTTCTGCACTATCTACGCGGTTGCTATCAGAGCCCGGAACGCCTTGCTTTGTAAGCGTTAAGCTTAGGTCTTGATTAAGTGTGTATTTGTCTTCCCACTGAAAACGATCCATTTCGTCTTCGTGGTAACGTACGCCAACAGTCACATAGTGATCGCCTGCAGGAATATGTAATTCAGACTGAATACCTTTAGCTTGGTAGTCGCGGTTATTAGCTTTAACGCCAATACCTTCAATACCTTCGCTTGTAGGGTTTGCTTCAAAATCGCTGTACTGCTCAAGAGTACTTAAGCCTACGCTGCTGGCTTTATACCAGTTACGATGAAAATCGTTTAAGTAAGCCGTAGCTAAAAACTCATAGCCATCACCAAAACGGTACGCGTAGTTAAGTTGGTATGCGTTGTGGCGCGTATTCATTTCATCGTTTTGCGATGCAGCATAACGACGGTAAGGACTTTCTTGATAGTCTTCGTCAGTTAAGCCCATGTATGTTTCGTCTGATGTTTCGTCAGAGTACTTAATTTTTAGCTCAAGATTATGCGCATCGTTTTGACCAAACGTATGGCCAAACTTTAATAGTAAATCTGTTTTTTCAAAGCCGGTGTTGTCATTGCCTACTGGCAACTCTTTAAAGCCGTCTGCGCCGTAAGTAAATACTTCAATTAAACCCGCTGTGTTATTTTTTTCTTTACCAAAGTAAGCGTGGCCTTTGTAGTAACCGTCGCTACCAAGGGCTGCATCTACCATACCTTTTGAGCTATTTGGCTCAGTTGGTAAGCTGCGCGAAAGTAAGTTTAAAACACCACCTGTAGTACGCGGGCCGTACTTAACTGAGGCTGCGCCTTTTAATACTTCAATAGATTCCATACGACCCATAGTAGGGAAGTAGTATGCAGAAGGTGCTGAATATGGTGCTGGTGCAACTAAGACACCGTCTTCCATTACTGATATTTTATCGTTACGGCCAGTACCTGTACCGCGCATACCAATGTTAGGACGAAGGCCATAACCGTCTTCTTCTTGCACGTAAACGCCCGGAACAGACGCTAAAACGCGAGAAATATCGGTAAACTGGAATTTTTGCAGATCTTCTTCAGAAATAAATGTAGCCGAACCAGGAATATCGTTAATTGCCTGCTGAGAGCCAATAACAGTAATTTGTTCAAAGCGTTGTTCTTTATTGCTGGTGTCTTTTGCTATTGCAGTAGCACTAAAAGACAAAGCAACCGCAGTTGCTAAAGTAGATACTAAAAACTTAGGGTTCATTGTGTTCCTAATCATGTCAATTATCTTAATTGGCGCAATTTGAACACGTTAACGAATACGAATCAATGTTATTAACTATTTAATTATTCAGTTTAATAGAACTAAAAACACCTGCTTATGCAACTTAATTAACTAAATTGTTTCTTTTGTATTGTTTTGTAATTGTTTTACTAACTATAAAGGCTGAACGAATTATATGTGCTACGTAAGCGCTAGCCCAAACGTAGAGCTATAAATTCAGCGAGTTTATCTACCGCATTTTCCGACTCACCCGAACTTTTAACCAAGCTAATACCAATATTACCAAGAGCTGGTAAATGCTTGGTTTGAACCTGATAGTTAAGCTCACTCGGTACTGTACTTTTGGCAAGTACCGTAATACCTAAGCCTTCTTTTAATGCAGCAATAAGGCCGGTTAAATCGGCGTTGCTATAAACTATTCGGTATTTAATGCCTGCACTTTTTAATGCATCAGTAGCACGGCGACGATAAATACATCCCTCTGGTGCGGTAACTAGGGTAACCACCTCATTATGCGCAAGTGACAGGTCGCCCACCCACACTAGTTCGTCTTGCATAAAAATAGGAAACTTATCAGAGTTGAGTCGCTCATTTAGCGCAAGTACTAAATCAAACTGATCTTGGCGAGAAGCCGAAAGCAAATGCTTACTTAAACGCGACTTAACCTCTAACGACACCTCAGGGTAGAGCGCCACAAAGTCGCCAATAATTGAGGGTAAAATACGCGCTGCAAATTCGCTCGGAATACCCAAGCGCACTTTACCTGCAATGTTTTCTGAGGTGAACTGCTGCAAAATAGCATCGTTGTGTTGCATCATTTGTTTTGCCATAGGCAATAATAGCTCGCCGTACTGGTTTAATACTTGGCGCTGCCCTTGTTTTTTAAATAGTTTATAGCCGAGCACGTCTTCTAAGCGCTTGATTTGCAAACTTACAGCAGGTTGCGACAGGCCAAGTAAATCGCCTGCTTTAGCAAAGCCACCTATTTCAACTACCATTACAAAAGTACGTAAACCGTCTGTTGATATGTTTTTCATATTTAAAATTACAATTTATATAGCCATATATATAAGTATTATTTATCAGTTGATAAATAATTACAATTTGTTGTTGATAGACGTGGGCAATATACTTTTGTAATCGAAAATACACAGGTGTTTGTTATGACTTTTAACCCAATAATGTTTGCCCGCCACAGCAACGCAAGTAGTGCGGTTACTAACGCTTTGCAAACTAACAACAATCACGTTGTAATGGATTTTAGCGGAACCGAAACCAGTGTATTTTTAAGCACTATTTTAGGCCTTGATTTAACTAAGCTTACCGCCAGCGGTTTAGGCTTAAAAGGCACGCTTGATGGCGACTATAATTCAGACTACAGTTTTGCTGTTTATTACTTTAGCGAAACCGCCTTTAGATTCGTACTACCACACAACGCAAGCCTTCAACTACAAGCGCTTATAAACGAGCAGCAATTACGTTTTGATATTGATTATGTAGTACGCACCGACCTAGCAAGCTTTATTTTAAGTGGCGACAACGCATTTGATACCCTAGTAAATGCTTTTAAATTAACACCAGGTTTGCGCCTTTCTGACGCGCAACTTTGCTACGGTGCACAAAGCGGTGATGTATTTATTACCGCCATTGATAAAAACGACGAACAACACTTTGTATTAGTAGCTAAACAACAAGAATTACAAAAATGGCAAAGCTACATGCAAGCGCAAGGCTTTGCACTTATGCATAGTGAAGCCGCATAACGAATAAAAACAACAGGCGAGCATAACAATGTTTACCTGTTTTTATATCTATTTAAGCCACGCCCTAAACAGGGTTAATTTAAACGTGAAGGAATGTTATGACTTCTAAAACTGTACTACATGCTAAGCACCTAGAAGCGGGCGCAAAAATGGTTGATTTTCATGGCTGGGAAATGCCAATCAACTACGGCTCACAAATAGAAGAACACAATAGCGTACGTACCGACGCTGGTATGTTTGACGTATCACACATGACTATTGTTGATATTGAAGGGCCTCAAGCAAAAGCATTTTTACGTAAGCTAGTAGCTAACGACGTTGCAAAATTAACCGTACCAGGCAAAGCGCTTTACACAGGCATGCTTAACGAGCAAGGCGGTGTAATAGACGACTTAATTATTTATTTCTTTAGTGAAACGTTTTACCGCCTAGTTGTTAACTCAGCGACGCGCGAAAAAGACCTAGCGCATTTAGCTAACGTATCGAGCGACTTTGACGTAACTGTTACAGAGCGCCCAGAGTTTGCAATGATTGCAGTGCAAGGCCCTAACGCTAAAGCAAAAACAGCTACTCTTTTAAATGCTGAGCAACAAGCCGCTGTTGAAGGTATGAAGCCATTTTTTGGTGTTCAAGTAGGTGATTTATTTATTGCCACAACGGGTTATACTGGCGAAGACGGTTACGAAATAGTAGTACCGAACGACCAAGCAGCCGATTTATGGCAACAATTGCTAGACGCAGGTGTTAAACCTGCTGGTTTAGGTGCACGCGACACGCTACGTTTAGAAGCAGGTATGAACCTTTACGGCCTAGATATGGACGAAAGCGTATCACCACTTGCAGCTAACATGGCATGGACCATTGCATGGGAACCAGAAGATCGTGACTTTATTGGTCGTGACGTACTTGTTAAGCAACGCGCAGAAAAAAGCACAGACAAACTAGTTGGCTTAGTGTTTGAAGAAAAAGGCGTTTTGCGTAGCGGTTCTAAAGTAATTGTTGATGGTGGTGAAGGTATTATTACTTCTGGTACTTTTTCACCAACACTTGGTTTTAGTGTAGCCCTTGCACGTGTACCACGTTCAACAGGCGATACAGCTCAAGTAGAAATGCGTAAAAAATTAGTAAACGTTAAAGTAGTAAAGCCTAGCTTTGTACGTAACGGTAAATCAATAATTTAAATAATTTGGTTATATCAATCAGTGTAATTACAGTGATTGATATCCTCCCAATATAAACCAAAGGACAAATAAAATGAGCAACATTCCTAGCGAGTTAAAATACGCACCTTCACACGAGTGGGTTCGTAACGAAGGCGACGGTACATTTACTGTTGGTATTTCTGAGCATGCACAAGAACTTCTTGGCGACATGGTATTTGTTGAATTACCAGAAGTTGGCGACGAAGTAGACGCTGGCGAAGACTGTGCAGTAGCAGAGTCAGTTAAAGCAGCATCAGACATTTACGCACCTATCAGTGGCGAAATTGTTGCTATTAACGAAGAACTTGAAGACTCACCAGAAACAGTAAACAACGACGCTTACGGCGACGGTTGGTTATTCCGTATAAAAGCATCTGACGAGTCTGAGCTAGACAACTTATTAGACGCTGAAGGTTACTCGCACACTATCGACGAAGAATAATTATTCTTTGTAGATAACTAAAAGCCCCGTGTGTTTTATTTAGATATCGGGGCTTTTATGATTTTACAGTTAACTTTTCCATACAAAGTAAGCTGTTAAATTATAAGAATTTTAAGTTATTGCTGTTTACCCATCAGCAGTAGCCACATTTTTTGGATCATAGGAATCTGGACACATGTCAAACGCCAAATCTCTTGAAGAACTAGAGCAAAAGCAAGATTTTATTCGCCGCCATATTGGGCCAAGCCCAGCACAAGTAAGCGATATGCTAAGTGCTTTAGAAGTATCGAGTGTGCAAGAGCTCATTGACCAAACTGTACCGGCTAGCATTCGTCTAGAGCAACCGTTAACAGTTGGACAAAGCCGTACTGAAGTTGAAACACTAAGCTACTTAAAATCAGTAGCAAGCAAAAATAAAGTTTTCAAATCGTACATTGGCCAAGGCTACCACCCAACTAACGTACCGCACGTAATTTTACGTAACGTACTAGAAAATCCAGGTTGGTATACAGCGTACACACCGTATCAGCCAGAGATTGCACAAGGGCGTTTAGAATCATTATTAAACTTCCAAACTATGACCCTAGATTTAACAGGTCTTGATTTAGCAAGCGCATCATTACTTGATGAATCAACAGCGGCTGCAGAGGCTATGGGCCTTGCAAAACGCGTATCAAAAGCTAAAAAAGCCAATGCCTTTTTTATTGCCGACGACGTACACACACAAACAATCGACGTAGTAACAACGCGTGCCGAGCAGTTTGGTTTTGAAATAATTGTAGGTAAGGCAGAAGATGCCGTAAACCACGACATATTTGGCGCATTGTTCCAATACCCAACTACATCAGGCGAAGTGGTAGACATAACTGACCTAATTGCTGGCGTACAAAGCAAAAAGGCCATTGCCTGTGTTGCTGCCGACATAATGAGTTTATTACTGTTAAAAGCGCCGGGTAAACTAGGCGCAGACGTAGTACTTGGTTCGGCTCAGCGTTTTGGCGTACCTATGGGTTACGGCGGTCCACACGCTGCATTTTTTGCAACACGTGACGCATACAAACGTTCATTACCAGGTCGTATTATTGGTGTATCTAAAGACCGTTTAGGTAACGACGCACTACGTATGGCAATGCAAACGCGCGAACAGCACATTCGCCGCGACAAAGCCAACTCAAACATTTGTACAGCGCAAGTATTACTTGCC
The DNA here is from genome assembly GCF_011378755.1 of Pseudoalteromonas sp. Z1A2. NCBI lineage: Bacteria > Pseudomonadati > Pseudomonadota > Gammaproteobacteria > Alteromonadales > Pseudoalteromonadaceae > Pseudoalteromonas > Pseudoalteromonas sp. Z1A2. The sequence continues at coordinate 120,712 of NZ_WTKX01000011.1, forward strand.
AACATGGCAGCGTTTTACGCGGTGTACCACGGCCCACAAGGCTTAAAAACTATCGCGCAGCGTATACATCGCTTTGCTGATATTTTAGCAAGTGGCCTAAAAGCTAAAGGCATTGCACTTAAGCACAGTACTTGGTTTGATACGCTAACAATCGTTGACGACAGCAAAGATGACGTAATTGCGCGTGCAATTGCAAAAGGCGTAAACTTTGCAACAAACCACGAAGGGGAGTACTCAATTTCGGTATCAGAGACTACAACACGTGCCGATATTACTGAGTTATTCGATATTATTTTAGGCGAAGGTCATGGCCTAAGTGTTGACGCTATTGCGGCCGACGTTGAAGCAAATGGCAGCGAGTCAATTCCTGCAAGTTTAGTACGTGATGACGAAGTACTAACGCATCCAAACTTTAACAGCTACCACAGCGAAACAGATATGCTTCGCTACATTAAGCGACTAGAAAGCAAAGACTTATCGCTTAATCACTCAATGATCTCGTTAGGCTCATGTACCATGAAACTAAACGCGACTGCTGAGATGATCCCAATTACGTGGCCTGAGTTTGCAAACCTTCACCCATTCTGCCCGCTTGATCAAGCAGAGGGTTACCAAATAATGATTGGCGAGCTACACGACTGGCTAGTAAACATTACCGGTTACGATGCAGTATCACTACAGCCAAACTCTGGCGCGCAAGGTGAATACGCAGGCTTAATCGCGATTCGTAAATACCACGAGTCACGAGGGGATGCACACCGTAATGTATGTTTGATCCCAAGCTCTGCGCACGGTACTAACCCTGCATCAGCGCAAATGGCGAGCATGAAAATTGTAGTAGTTAACTGCGACAAAAACGGTAACGTAGACATGGCCGATTTAAAAGCGAAAGCTGAGGAAGTGTCTGAAAACTTATCGTGCATCATGATCACATACCCGTCTACGCATGGTGTATACGAAGAAACAATTCGCGAAATTTGTGACATTATTCACCAGCACGGCGGCCAAGTTTACATGGACGGCGCTAACATGAACGCGCAAGTTGGTGTAACAAGCCCAGGCTTTATTGGCTCTGACGTATCGCACTTAAACTTGCATAAAACATTTTGTATTCCACACGGTGGCGGTGGTCCAGGTGTTGGCCCAATTGGTGTTAAATCGCACCTTGCGCCGTTTATGCCAAACCACAGCGTAATTAACGTACCAGGTACTAACATAGGTAACGGTGCGGTATCGGCCGCGCCTTACGGCTCAGCCGCTATTTTACCTATTTCATGGGCTTACATTACCATGATGGGTTCAGAGGGCTTAAAACAAGCCACTGAAATGGCAATTGTTAATGCTAACTACTTAACGCATGAGCTAAGCAAGCACTTCCCAATTTTATACCGTGGTCGTAACAACCGTGTTGCTCACGAATGTATTGTTGACTTACGCCCGCTTAAAGAGCTATCAGGCATTACTGAAATGGACGTAGCTAAGCGCTTGCAAGATTACGGCTTCCATTCACCAACTATGTCGTTCCCAGTAGCTGGCACATTAATGATTGAGCCAACTGAGTCTGAATCAAAAGGTGAGATTGACCGCTTTATCGAAGCAATGGTGTCAATTAAAGGCGAAATCGAAAAAGTAATCTCTGGCGAATGGTCAATCGAAAACAACCCGCTAGTGTTTGCACCGCATACACAAGGCGATGTGTTAGGTAACGAATGGGACCGCGCGTACGACCGTTTTTACGCTGCATTCCCAGTACCTGCAGTAGCTAAAAACAAGTTCTGGCCAACCGTTACACGTATTGATGACGTATACGGCGACCGTAACTTAGTATGTTCATGCCCAGCGGTTGAGACATATAGAGATTGATAATTTTTAAAATTTCCAATTAAAGATTGGGAATTTATAAAATTGAAAAAGCCGTTGCAGCAATGTAGCGGCTTTTTTATGTGTGGTGATTCGCTATAAATAATATGGGCGTAGGTTGGGTAGAGTGAAACGAAACCCAACAAATCACAAATATACTTACTCGCTCAAAAGCCAAGAGTATGTGTTATTTATTGTAGGCGTTTAGCTTGCTGACGCGTTGATTGTTAAATCAAAATTCGGTATCACTTAAATAAAATTGCACGCACGTAGCCTTTGGGCTACAATGGTTTTATGAAATATCGTATTAAGAAAACCAACGAGTTCGATAAATGGCTTAAAAAGCTCAAAGATCGTCAAGCTTTTATGGCAATAGCTAAACGTATTACACGTGCCATAAATGGAAACTTTGGCGATAGTGAATCTGTTGGTGGTGGCATATCTGAAATGCGAATTTTCGTAGGGAAAGGCTATCGTGTTTATTACGTAATTAGAGGCGGTGAAGTTATTTTACTACTCAATGGTGGACACAAAGGCACACAAGGTAAAGACATTACCAAAGCAAAAGCCCTTTTAAGAGAATTGGAGTAATTATTATGGCGCTACAAACATCAGATTTTAACCCGTTTGACTATATGGAAACACAGCAAGAAATTAATACATTTTTAGAAGAGTGTTTAGCTGATGATGATCCAAATACCTTTATTGAAGCACTGGGCTTATTAGTTAAAAAGCATGGCGTGAGTGATATTGCTAAAGCAACGGGGTTAAACCGTGAAAGCTTATATAAAGCAGTTAACGGTAAAACCAAGCCACGTTGGGAAACGATTTTTAAAGTGATGAAAGCACTTAACTTTCGCCTTACAACACAAATTGCATAGGCTAGGTAGAGTGCAACGAAACCCAACAAATCACAAATATACTTACTCGCTCAAAAGCCAAGAGTATATGTTATTAGTTGTAGGCGTTTAGCTTGCTGACGCGCGGGCGATAGCCCGAATAAGTATTTGAATAGGTGTTTGAGATTACTCTTACAGATAACGCGAATACGTTTGGCACTTCTAGAAATTAGAAACCTTATTCAAGGTTTAGTCGCGCTGGCGACGGCAGCCAAAGAGGGGCTGCCGCTGGTCCCTCTCTGGACACTCTCAGCGCACCCGAGCATCACGCTTAATCCTTCAAACCACAATTGATGTGAACGTAACCGCCATGAAAGCACATCCATGTGCAAGCATGGCTTTCATTTCATCCATGAAATGTATTACTCATCAATTGCTTATTTTCAGGGCGTGATGACGGGGGAAGGATGTTAAACGTGAGATTGGTGTTTGGTCTCGGCAAGAAGTAAGACTTGACCCTCTGCATTTTTATGACCTTCTACATTTTTTCGGTGCAATTGCGGCTTGCACTTTCGGGCGCTGATTGAAATAGCTTAAATAGGGGTAATGGTTTAAGTTCACTTGGCACTCCTGCAATCCCGTTAAGGTTTGCGTTAGAGTGCCAAGTTTTAGGGGGAGTGAATTTTAAACTGGATAAAAAATTTAATTAAAAGATTTTATAAAAATTATGAGCGTCATCAAGAAAAAAATCACCGACGATACTATCGAAAACCATAACTTCATCTCAACTTTTAAGTATTCGCCTTCAATAGTATTTTTCGCATCAGTGATACTAGAAAGCTCTTCTACATGCTCATCTTTTGAACTTTTAACTGTATTCATGAGGTTTGAAAAGACCTCATCATATTCTTGTTTTACATTATTTAAAGTAGAAAAATTTCCAGAAAGATTTAAAATTAAAGTTATTACTAGTATAAGTATGGTTACTAAAACGACAATATTCTTAATAAAATCAACGCTATCAAAAGATGATGGTGTGATTTGTGAAGTTGCGAACCAAATACCTGCTGGTAAAGAGAGCATCTTAGTGGAAACTAAGTCAAAAACATTATTTACCCGAGTGATATATTCTGTCTTTTTTTCAATGTATTCACTTCTAACTTTATCAAAAGTATAATTTTCAACGTAGCTTTGGTAACTCAACAGGACGTTTGAAACAAAAGAGCTAAGATTTTGAATTAAATGGCTAAAACGTTTGTTCACATCAATATCTTTCAAAAAAACGACCATTTCTTTACATATCAAGCAAGTTATGGCTTCTTGATGTAAATCTTTTTTCAATAGCTTAATTACTGCTTCTAAATCAATGGAGCTGTTAAGGTCAGTTTCTAAAAGAGTAAATTCAAATTTCAGTGCTCTTTCATAGATAATTGTTGAATTTCCCCCGTTAGTATCTCTTGCTAGTTCTTTAATTAAATTAACAACATGACTAATTTTTTTATAATTTTTAAACTTTAAGCAATCTGAACCGGTTTCGATTAATTCTTTACTTTCAGTAAAGAAAATACTTTCTACAGGTTTTTGAATTTTATCAGGGTAAGATAATAATTTATTCCAGTTGGAGCAAACGGCGTAATCTCTCTTGATTTCATTAGAAAGGAGAGTTATTTGTATATCAGTACCAGAGGTATCTTTTAGACTTTCAAGATTGATAAGAGAAGTAATTCCATTTGAATCTCCTTTTCTATATTTATAGCTACTGGTAGTTAAATCATAGGTAGATAAAACTTTTAAGTCTTCAATTATGTTTTTATCAAGAGGCACCCAACCTTTGTACTCATTATCGCCATGCTCGATTTCCTCAAGGAGACCGAGTTTGTCGAAAATAACTTTATAAGATTGTAAAGGGTTAATATTCATATGAATCGCCCCGTGTTTGCCAGAGACTCAATAACTTGAGAAACTGGAACTATGAAAAAATCAAATCGCTATACATCAGAATTTCGTG